>JASFKF010000252.1:0-4202 GCA_050118775.1 Syntrophobacterales bacterium | reverse complement strand
GTGTAAAGGGCGTCATGAGAAGATAGTGAAGGTCCTTTTTATTGTAAGAGACCTGGGGAATCGTCATGTGATAGGCCTTTAACTTTTCAATCTCCATGGAAAATAGGTCCTTTGGATACCTCAGACGGACTGGTAAACCCTGCGACATCTGTGCCAACTTCTTGAAAACGCCCGAGAAACCACACTTTTCCCCACATCCGCGAGCAACTGAGGACCTCTATTGGAGAAGAGTTTCAAGTTGCAGTATAGCAGATTTTGAGCTTGTTAAAACTTGCACTTGTTCTCGCCTTCTGCTAAATTAGTGCGGGTTGTTCTGTTCAGAGAAGCTGTCGACCCATCTTGCGTTTGGATAGCCCAGAAGAAAACTACTGAAAGACGAGCAACCCGGCCTCCCCGGGCAGAGTCACCTCTCCGTGTATGGCCCAGCAACTCACTTATACGCCAAATAGTTGGCCAGGACAGGAAGGAGTTCCCAAGTATGACCGCTGACATGGTTATGACGCTGATTGTTCTCGCTTTCGCTGTTATTCTCTTTGTCTTCGAGTGGGTCCGGGTGGACGTGGTGGGCATCATGATGATGGTGCTCTTGCCTCTAATAGGGTTGGTCTCACCCAAACAGGCCTTCATGGGACTGGCCAGCAATGCGGTGGTCTCCATCATCGCGGTGATCATCATTGGTGCGGGTTTGGACAAGACCGGAGTGATGAACAAGGTGGCCGGCCCCATCATCAAGCTGGCCGGCCGTAGTGAGCGTAGGGTGATGGCCCTTGTCTCCGGCACCGTGGGAATTATTTCCAGTATGATGCAGAATATAGGTGCAGCGGCATTGTTTCTACCTGCAACCCAGCGCATCTCCAAGCGGCTGGACATTCCCATCTCCCGTCTTCTCATGCCCATGGGCTTTTGTGCCATTATCGGGGGCACCTTGACCTTGGTGGGGGCCAGCCCTACGATCCTGCTAAACGATCTCATGGTCCTCGGAGGGAAAAAACTCGAGCCCTTCAGCCTTTTTACCCAGACGCCCATTGGCATCTGCCTCCTCGCAAGTGCAATTATTTACTTCCTGGTGCTGGGCAAGTTCATCCTGCCCGCCGCCAAAGGGGAAGCGGACCGAGGTGTAACCGCCATGCTCCTCAGCGACTATCCCGCCCTGGATCAAGCCTTTGAACTGCACGTCCCGGACACCTTCGAGGGAACAAAAACTCTGGAGGAGCTTGCCATCCGTCAGGACTTTCTGGTCTCTGTGGTGGCAATAGGAAATGCAGCCACGGGCCAAAAGAGGTTGGTGCCGCGGCGGACTGATGCGATAGCAGCAGGTGATGACCTGGTGGTTATGGGCAGGGAGGTGAACATCAGGAAGCTGGCCGAATTTAAAGGCTGGGAAATTAAGGAGGGGCTAGAGTTTTTTGCTGATGAATTCGCCCGCACCAACGCCGGACTGGTGGAAACCGTGGTGTCACCCCGTTCAGAGCTGGTGGGAAAGACCTTGAGCGAAGCCGGCTTTCAGGATCAATACAGGGTTAACCCCATCGCGGTACACACTGGGGATCGCATTTACTACTCGGGAATAAAACACGTGGTTCTGAAAATGGGGGATGCCATTTTACTGCAAGGCCCGTGGGACCGGTTTCACCGGCTGAGAAACCAGCCCCAGCCTCGGGCTCTGACCTTTTCCTCGCCCCTGGAAGGCGAGATCTTACGGCCGGAGAAGGCCACATTGGCGGTAGTGTGGCTGGCCGTTGCCCTGGCCCAGATTATTTTCTTCAAGATGCAGTTGTCAGTGGCTCTGATGTCAGGGGCGCTGGGAATGATCATCACCGGGGTGCTGTCGGTGGACGAGGCCTATCATTCGGTGGATTGGATGACGGTTTTTCTCCTGGCCGGGCTCATTCCCCTGGGAGTCGCCTTTGAGCAGACCGGCACCGCCGCCTACATTGCCAAAAAAGTGTTGGAGATTATCGGTGAGGTGCAGCCCATAGTTCTTTTGGCCGTAATCGGCATCATGACTTCCTTTTTTACCCTGGTGATCTCCAATGTGGGCGCTACGGTGCTCCTGGTACCTCTATGCATGAACATGGCGATCATGGCGGGGGGAGATCCCAGAATGGCGGCGCTGGTGGTGGGTCTTTCCGCCTCCAATACTTTTGTTCTACCCACACACCAGGTAAATGCTCTGGTCATGAGGCCCGGTGGCTACCGCACCATGGACTACGCCAAGGCAGGTGTAGTGATGACCGGCATCTTCCTTGCGGTCATGCTCACGGTAATCTATCTTTTTTACGGAGTACAGTAGAGAACCGAATTTCGCCGGTATAGATGATGGGATGTAGAGGGGCCACCAAGACCGCTCTTTACTATTTTTTGTTTTCCTTTCTGAAATAGTAGCAAAGACCAAGGCTGAACAGGATCAATACCAGACCGAAAATGAAATGACCGTCCATCTATTCCTCCTGATTTGCTAGGTCGGATCGCACCCGCGAGGGAATGATCCGACCTAGTTGGGAACAACCTTTGTATTCACGGCTGAACCCGCTATTGCGGAACCAGCCGATCTAGATAAATCACTGACTAGCGGGCAAGACAGAAGACAGGGATGGCAACCCTTCCTTCTCCGGGGCAACTCTCTGGTTCAGTGATGACGAATTCCACTCTACGCATCTCCTCGTGGGCTTCTTTAATGCAATCATCAACCTCACCGAACTTGACCAGGTGGGTGAAGGGGATATTTTTCTCTTCACATATACGGCAAAGCGCTCCAATCCCTTCCTGACACTTCTTGTTGAATTCTTCGCAGAGCAAGTCGCAGTAAGGCCCGATGGTGGTTGACTCGGTACGGACCGGACTGACGTTGAGGGCGACGATCTCATAGCCCATGCGCTCGGCAAAGCCCACGGCATACTCCACCAATGGTTTGGAGAAGGAGTCTTCGTGGCCCACCACCAGGACTTTGGCCGCTTCGGCCAGTTCCGCTCGCATGATCTCTTGTGCTTGCTCCTGGAGACCGGCTTCGGCAAAGGTGATGGCCTCGGTGTAGTTCTCGATCCTTTCTCTCAGAGTCTGGCCCTGACGGCTTTCCACCGTTACCTCCTGCTCGTCAGCCGTCTTTTTCTTGAGGATCTTTTTCTTCAATTTTCTCAACATGGATAACTACCTCCTTAAGGAATTCTTTGCACAGTTAGCCTCAATCACTTAACGTCGTGCCGACGGGGCTCGCAGCTCTGGTCGGGGTCGACGGCTGGCTCTCTTGCTCTTACGCACACGTTTTTCCTCTCTCATAAACTCTCTGGCCGTGTCCTGCTCCCCTGCTTCGGCAAAGGTAATGGCCATCATGATCCTTTCGAGTTTTTCCCTGATTCCCATGGCTTATCCTCCTGTTATGTTAAAATTCTTTTCATCCGTTAAGGTCCTTTACTGCTCTACTTCTAGCCAACTTTCTAATGTAACCTAGGCGCACGCAAAGGATGCCTGGATCTCTTTCGAACAACAGTTCGCTTCCAGTGTGTCTGTTTTTGCTCTTTCAAAAACTTTCGAGCCGTTTCATGCTCTCCCGCCTCAGCGAAGGTGATGGCCATCATGATCCTTTCGAGTTTTTCCCTGATTCCCATGGCTTATACTCCTGTTATCTTTGAGATTTTTTTCATCCGTTGTGCTGCTTTTTGCCCTATGAATAGATCAACAATCATGCCAAGGTGGAAAATTACCATCTATCTTATTGTTATCATTGATATATATATAGATTGAATGGTCTGGAGTTGAGCCCTATCAAGCATTGCACAATGCAACACATCAAGGGCGTGAGAGGATATGTATCTGTAATAACGTTATATTTTTCGACGTTGCATCAAAGGAAAGTGGCGTTGCAAAATGTAACGATTTTTCTTGGAGATTAGGAAGGTCTTCTATCGGGGAAGATTAACAAAGTGTGAAGGTTAAGCTTGGAGGTAAAGGGGGACCGTTGATCCAGAGAAAGCTTGGCTTCTTTGAAAATCTCCAGGCTCGCCGTTTGTCTCGATGGTGCGTGGGCCTCTGATCCTGCTTAGCTTAAAAGGAGCTGGGGAGGATGCCTGACCTTCCCAGGAGCGGGATCAGGAATTTCTGGAGCCTAGCGGAGGATCAAAACGGAACTGCGGCTTGTTTCCACCAGCTTGTCAACTTTTTTCTTGGAAAGGGTCTTGGACAAGAGAGACTTTTTTCCCATCACC
>JASFKF010000251.1:0-4203 GCA_050118775.1 Syntrophobacterales bacterium | reverse complement strand
GTTTTTTCTCCGCCGCCTAACCAACCTCAGTATCTACCTCTTCGGAATCCTTGCAGTATTGGCAAAAATAGATGCAAAGCAGAAAATGGAACGAGATGTGTCCGAGGATCTGAAAATCCTGGCCTATTTTGTAGAGGAGGCGGTCCAGGCGAGGAAGAATAACAACCGTATAATCAGGTCCAGACAGGAAGCTCTGCACAAAAAGATTTTCCAAGGTATTGTCTCCCCAATGACTTCCCCACCCAAACCTTGACCGAGGTCTGGCTGTGACTTAATATTAAACAATCGCATCACATTTTAATCTTTCGAACCTCTATCCAGCCTTTGGTCAACTCCCAAGTTTAAAAGGGGTGCCAAGAAGAGAGAATTTACCACTATCCTTACAGGAGACTAATATGCAAGAACGTACTGGACTCGTTACTATGAAAGGAAATCCGATTACCTTGATGGGCCCTGAACTTAAGGTTGGCGATAAGGCCCCTGACTTTGTTGCCGTAGACAATGATCTGAATCCGGTAAGCTTCGACTCATTCCGCGGCAAAGTCTGCATCCTTTCCTCCGTACCATCTCTTGACACGCCGGTGTGCGACATGGAGACGCGGAGATTCAATGGTGAAGCTGGTCTTTTGGGTGGCAAAGTGGAGATTATCACCATTAGCATGGATCTCCCCTTTGCTCAAAAACGTTGGTGCGGTGCTGCCGGAGTTGACAGGGTCCAAACGCTCTCTGACCACCGTGACGCTGCTTTCGGGCAGGCATATGGCGTACTAATCAAAGGACTTCGGTTACTAGCGAGGGCGGTTTTTGTGGTAGATGAGGAAGGAATTATACGATATACGGAGCTGGTCAATGAGATCGCCAGTGAGCCGAACTATGATTCTGTACTGCAAGCAGTAAAAGAACTCGTCTGAGAAAACCGCTTCTTTTATCTTAATATTCACAGAAAAGCTAAGGAGAAGGTGATCATGCGACTCTTGGCAATATTAGCTTTCCTGGCCTTGTTCTATCCTTCACAATTGCTAGCAGCTGAAATGAGTGATGCCACTGCAGAGTGCTTGGAGTGTCATGGAACAGTTGCTCCAGGAATGGTTTCTGCCTGGGAACAAAGCCGACACGCCAGGACTAGCCCCGAAGAAGGGTTGAAAAAACCAGAGATGGAAAGAAGGATCTCTGCGAAAAAGGTACCGGAGGAACTGGCGAAAAACACAGTGGGCTGTGCCGAATGCCACACCCTCAATCCGGAAAAACACAGTGACACCTTCGAACACAATGGCTATCAAGTACATATTGTCATAACACCTGAAGACTGCGCCACTTGTCATCCAGTTGAAGTAAAGCAATACGGGAAGAATCTGATGTCTCAGGCATACGGGAATTTGATGAACAACTCTCTTTACCAGGACCTGATGCTGTCAATCAATGGGGTGCAGTTTTTCCAGGAAGGCAAGACTAAGTTCAAGGCTCCCGGTCCTGAGACCAATGCAGATTCCTGCCTCTCCTGTCACGGAACCGTAGTCGAGGTCAAAGGGTTCGATGAACGGGACACCGAGATGGGAGCAATGGAATTTCCCGTTTTGAGCGGCTGGCCAAATGAGGGCGTTGGCCGCATCAACCCTGACGGTAGCAAGGGTTCATGTTCCTCCTGCCATACCTGGCACAGATTCTCCATTGAGATGGCCAGGAAGCCTCATACCTGTTCTCAGTGCCATAAAGGGCCTGATGTGCCAATATACAAGGTGTATGAGGTGAGTAAGCATGGAAATATCTATTCTGCCATGGGAAAGACATGGGACTTCGAACCAGTTCCTTGGACGGTAGGAAAAGATTTTACTGCCCCCACCTGTGCCACCTGCCATGTCAGTCTGCTGACAACCCCTGAAGGTGAGGTTGTCGCCGAAAGATCACATGTGATGAACAATCGGCTACCTTGGAGGATTTTTGGACTTATTTACGCTCATGCTCATCCTAAATCCTCAGACACCACGGTGATCAAAAACAAGGCAGGTCTGCCCCTACCCACTGAGCTCAACGGCGACCCGGCCTCAGAGTATCTGATCGACAACCAGGAACAGCAGAACCGCCGTAAGGTGCTGCAGAAAGTTTGTCTGGCCTGCCACACCCAACAGTGGGTGGATGGACACTGGGCTCGTTTTGAAAACACCATTAAGGTCAGCAACGAGATGATCCTGACTGCCACTGAGTTGATCGTTCAAGCATGGGACAAGGGGGCGGCCAACGGATTGGCCCAAAATGACTCCATTTTCAACGAGGCCATCGAAAAGAAATGGATGGAGCAGTGGTTGTTTTTTGCCAACTCAACCCGGATGTCTTCAGCCATGCTGGGTACCGATTATGGTGTTTTCGACAATGGCCGCTGGTACATGGCGAAAAACGTACAGGAGATACATGATTGGTTGAGGATGATGCTCGCTGTGAACAGCGAAACATCTAGAGAAGAAAAACCAAAGAAATAATAGAAAAAAGGAGGATTAGTAATGGCAGAACAGTTGGAAGTCTACAAATGCGATCTTTGTGGCAACATTGTTGAAGTACTCCATGGCGGTGCTGGTGAGTTGGTCTGCTGCGGGCAGCCTATGAAGCTATTTGTTGAGAACACCGTTGATGCGGCCAAAGAGAAGCACGTTCCAGCAATCGAGAAGACCGCAGAAGGCTTCAAGGTAAAAGTGGGTAGTGTACCCCACCCCATGGAGGACAAGCATTATATTGAATGGGTTGAGGTGATTGCCGGGGGCAAAACCTATCGCCAATTTCTGAAACCCGGAGAAGAGCCCGAAGCCACTTTTTGCATTGACGCTGACCAGGTCACAGCCAGGGAGTACTGCAACCTGCACGGCTTGTGGAAAGCTTAGCGGATCATTGAGAGAACAAAGCAGAGTTGAGTTGACAGCTGATGCCTCTCCCCCCGGCGGGGGGAGAGGAGATTTTTTTTCTGGCATCAAATAAGATCAATTCTTATATTTACCGGTTAAGACAGTCTTATTTGGCGAAAGTGAGCCACAAATGAGTTTTGAGTTTAATGCCGACGAAATCCTGGCGATGGCGGAGCAGATAGAACGGAATGGTGCTCTTTTTTACCGCAAGGCAGCGGGACTAGTAGAGGATCTAGAGGTTAGCAAATTACTTCTGGATCTCGCTGCCTGGGAAGAGGGTCACGAGAAAGCCTTCGCTTCCATGCGTCACATGTTAAAGGAACAAGAGAGCAAGCCGACCGCTTTCGATCCCGATGATGAGACAGCACTTTACTTGCGCGCCATGGCTGATGGACATGTCTTTGATGTCAGGGTAGATCCTGCCCACAAGTTAACCGGCAAGGAGTCAGCCAAGGACATTTTGCAGATGGCAATCGGGCAGGAAAAGGACTCGATTGTCTTTTATCTTGGCGTAAGAGACATGGTCTCCGAGGTCATGGGCAAAGACAAAATCGATGAAATCATTAGAGAAGAGATGCGTCACATTGGATTTTTAAACAAACAAATTGCGGCTTCCGGCGGAAACCCCATTTGAGAGGACAGAAAATGGAAAGAAGGGAGATTAACCTTTTGATTGGGGGGGAGGCAGGGCAAGGACTGGTCACCCTTGGTGAACTCCTGGCAAAAAGTCTGGTGAGAGCCGGCTACTTTATCGTTGTAACCCAGAGTTACCATTCTCGCATTCGGGGTGGTCACAACACCTACACCATTAGGGCGAGTGGGGAAAAAATAGTCGCTCCGCGGGAAGATGTTGACTTAGTGGTTGCTCTCAATCCGGAAACGGTTGCTTTGCACAACAGACAACTTGGTCCTGGCGGTCTCACTATTGTTGATACAGCCTTTAAGACAACCAGCGACAACTGTCTAGAGGTTCCCTATGTGGAATTGGGGGAGCAGCAGTTTTCCAATGTGGTAGCCCTCGGGGTAGTAAGTTTCCTTGTAGGTTTAGAATTAGAATTAGTTGGCAAGGCTTTGGATGATGCCTTTGGCAAAAAAGCCCCTGAGCTAGCTGAAAAGAATATGCAAATTTTGGGGGAGTCCTACAGATGGTGCAGCCAGCAAGGGGTGAATGTTGCGAAACTGGCTCCCCCTTCAGATATCCGTAAAAGATTGTTTATGAATGGCAATGAGGCTATTGCCATGGGTGCCCTCTCCGCTGGAGTCAAATTTTGCTCCTTTTATCCTATGACGCCGGCCACATCGATTGCTCTCA
>JASFKF010000250.1:0-4227 GCA_050118775.1 Syntrophobacterales bacterium | reverse complement strand
GATAATAGCCATGCTCTTGCAAAAACATCCAACCTCCCAGAAGATTCCCTCTGGGATTTTGAATCTGGGTCGCGCCTATTTGAAAAAGGGTATGTCAGCAAAAGGAGAAAAATGTCTCCGGGTGCTTTGCAAACGCTATCCTGAATCCAGCGAATCTCAAATTGCTCTTAGACTGTTACAACCTTTGAAATAGAGGTGGTTGATTTTCTTACTCAGCAAAGCTGATCTGTCGGAGGTACCTCTGCACATGGGGGGTAATTTCGTGCTTCGGGTAAGTCTTCATTAAACTCTTGAGGATTCCCACTGCCTTTTTGGGGTTTTTCAGTTTCTCGTTGATAATATTTGCTGCAAGAAAATATGCTTTGGGGAGTAGAGGATCTTTTGGGTTCGCTTTGATAAAACGGTTGTAAGAGTTGACAGCAGCTTTAGGCTTTCCAGCTTGATTCAAACAGCTTGCCACTTTAAACAGCGCGGAGCTACGGGGAACAAACCCTGGATCACGAGCGGCACACTCCGAATACACTTCACACATTTTTTCCTTGTCTTGCGCCTCCGCAAGAAGATCTAAATACGTCACCCCGTGTCTCAATAAGTCCGGGATGTTCTGCTTTATTTTAAGAAGGTTGTAGTAACGCTCGGCGAGTTCGAGATCAGCAATGTTCCCTCCGGTCTCGCTCCTTATGAGAAAGATGGCATCATCGATTTTACCTTCCTTGATCAGGATATCGACTCTGTTGAGAATTTCGCTTCCTGGCGACTGTTCAACTTGCTTTTCTGTTAGAATAGAATCTTCATCATCCAACTCCACCTCGTAACCGATGTCATCATGGTATTGCAGGATAACATAGCCCATCAAATGGTATGAAATAATGGTGTAATAGCACTTGGCAAGAGCAAAAAGAAAAAGATGTAAACTCGCAGGCAGATAGGCGATCACATGTCTTCCTAAAAGAACAGGCGCACCTCCCAAAATTGCGAAAAAAAGATACATCAACAGGTAACCCCAACCGATCCTCCACGCCATAGTAATGAAAACCACGGGATTAACCGCATGGATAAGGCTGCCGGTAGCTACCAGGACGATAATCATTGCGGGGATGGAAAGAATGGCGACAATCATCGCTATCATGGCGATAAAGGGCCCAAAGATTTGGGCTATCTTGGCCAGGGCTATTCCGACAATTACAAAGATGGCAACCTGCTTGAAAACTATACCGAAGTCTTGAGAGATCGTCTCCGAGTTTATTTTTGGTGGATAATAGCGGGAGTTGGCGGTGTTCTTTAAGGCTGCATGAGAGTATTTCAGCAAGACTCCCCAGAGAGCTAGATTTGCGAAGAAATTCAACAAACCGGGCTTCGAAAACAAGATCACACCTACAGACACCAAGAGCATCAGAACCAACGGGCGAGGATGAAAAGGATAGAGAAAGAACTTGGGCAGCCTCACCCAGAAGGGATCAATAATGTCTGCAATGTCAAGCCGTTCAACCATTTCTTGACATTTGGGACAATAATAATAGGTTTCGGTCCTACCATACGTCGGTACGGAGCGTTTTGTGACACATTCGGCACAATAGTCTGCATCACATTTGGGACACTCAAAGTGAGCAGGTTTGGCCGGATGGTAACTGCAAGGTGTTCTCATGATCGAATGCCTTACAACTGCACCAGGAGTTTGTTTTAAGTGGAGCAGGTAAATTGGTGGGCTGCAGCCCCACGGTATGCCCGGATAGCACGAAGTGCAAGGACAGTGCCAATTATCCTTCTGTTTAGCCGGTTGATATCAGCTCTCAGCAGTCAGCGTTCAGCTGTCAGCTAAAAAATCCACAATCCGAAATTCGAAATCCCAAATCTCACATCCCACATCTCACATCCCACATCTCACATCCCAAATCGCCTTGCGCCTTGCGCCCTGCACCGTGCCCCTTTTCACCGCTTACCGTTTACCGCTTACCGTTCACCGTTCACCGTTTACCATTTACGACTGCAACGGTTTCAACGACTTCAACGATTTATCGGACGCTATGCGCCATGCGCTCTGCGCTGTGCGATAATCTCTTGTCCCGACCATTTCCAGACATATCGGGTTATGGTATTGTTGTTTCACCCTTAGACTTGAGGCATGAAGGAGGAAATCATGAACTTGGAAAACCTGAAACGTTTCCTGGATACTCTTGGCCTGGACGAACCGCCCATGGGCTTGTTTTACACTGACACCAAACCGGAGAAGGGCTTTGCACCTAAACCGGCTACCCTGCCCACCAGAGAAAGAGAGGAAAAAAACGAGATCGACTGGCAGCAGGTCTTCTCTGGGTTTGCCTGTGTTATGGGAAGAATTTGGCTCGCCCGAAAGAAACACACCATCGCTTATATCAGCGCCGAGGAGTTCGGTTGCCCCGGTGCCGCGTTCTGGCTTGGCTTCATGAAGCCTCAGACCGAGACCATCATCCACTATGTCTCGTCGGGCGTCGCGGGTCAGCTCCCTGGAGAGCTCTACTGCGAATCACCAGATGAACTGCGTCGGATCTTTGCTGAGGTCGACCCAAGGCCGGCTCCGGCCAAGTACTGCGTGATCAAACCGGTGGACCTTTTCGGACCGGAAGAAAGCCCAGAAGTTGTCGTCTTCTTTGCTCGTCCCGAGTCACTGGCCGGGCTTCACCAGCTTGCCGCCTTCGTCACCAACGACCCGGAGGTCGTCGCCTCTCCCTGGGCCGCGGCCTGCGGCGGCATCGGTACCTGGCCACTGAAGTATCTTTCACAGGGAAAAACGCGGGCCGTTGTGGGCGGCTGGGATCCTTCCGCCCGGAAGTTCTTCAAGACCGACGAGCTTTCCTTCACCGTGCCCCTTGGCATGTTCCAGCAAATGCTCGACCGGTTCGAGGAGTCATTTCTCACCACCGAAACCTGGCAAACCGTCCAGAAGAAGATAGAACGCAGTCGCCGGACTTGGGGTGAATAGAGTCGCTCGTGACGCTATGGTAAGGCCAAATTGTCCTTCTGTTTAGCCGGTTGATATTAGCTCTCAGCAGTCAGCTGTCAGCCCTCAGCTCGATAAGGTTCAAAGTTCCAGGCTCCAGGTTCCAAGTTTATTGATTAATCTTTTACGTATTTTCAAACTTGAAACTTAGAACTTGAAACTTCGAACTTGACTCTATGCCCTATGCCCCATGCTCTATGCCTTGGGCCTTTATTGACAGGAAAGGGTCCAATGGTTAAGGTCTTACGGCAGGTAATTGGCAGTTTATTAGCGGGAGGTCCAACATGAAAAATGGCTTTTCCTTTGGAGCCGCTATGCTGGTAGCAATCGGTTTAGCAGCGGCAGGATGGTTCGTGGGAAACGGCTTTATGAAAGGTCGTTCTGCAGATCGCTTTGTTACGGTAAAGGGCGTATCTGAGCGCGAGGTAGAGGCGGACATTGCGCTCTGGCCTCTTCGTTTTGTGGCTACAGATGACGATCTAGCCCAGGCACAGAAAAAGATCGAGAATAGTAAGCAAGCAATAGTTCAATTTCTGGAGAAATACGGTATTGAAGCATCGAAAACGGAACTCCAAACCCTTCAGGTGACAGACATTCTGGCCAATCCCTATCGAAGCGGCCCCACCACAAGTCGGTTTATCGTCAGTCAAACTCTCATGGTACGTTCCGAAGATCCTGGGTTGATCTATACTGTAAGTCAAAAGGTGGGTGAACTGGTGGATGCTGGGGTAGTGTTGTCTTCAACCCACGGCCCTACCAGCGGACCTACCTACCTATTTACTCGTCTAAATGACATTAAGCCTGATATGATCGCTGAGGCAACCGCCAGTGCTCGCAAAGCCGCAGATCAGTTTGCTTTGGACTCCGGGAGCAAAATTTCGGGTATCCGACGAGCAAATCAGGGTGTCTTTGTGATCAGGCCGCGAGATCAAGCACCAGGGATTACGGAGGCTAATCAACTCAATAAAACCGTACGAGTAGTTTCGACAATCGAATACTATTTAAGGGACTGAAGACTCTGACGAACGGTTTACTATCTACTGTTTAACCATTTACGGCTGCGACGGTTTCAACGATTTGACCATTTGACGAATTGACGAACTGACTGGTCGCCTTGTCCCATGCGCCTCATGTCGAAACCTATAATTTTATGGCCGTCCCCTATTTTTCCTCGTTCACCGTTCACCGCTCACCGTTTACCGTTTACCGCTAACTGAATTGTTCGCTTGCCCCTACCCCTCTAGTCTTTA
>JASFKF010000249.1:0-4245 GCA_050118775.1 Syntrophobacterales bacterium | reverse complement strand
CTTTATGAATATGATGAAAGCATTAAATATCTGTCTCAATCACTTGAACTGAAACCCAATGACGGTTGGGCATACTATACGAGGGGACGTTGTTATTTTCAGAAAGGTGATCTGCAAAAAGCGTTAAAAGATGCCAAAGCTTCCTGCAGTTTGGGTTACAAGAAAGGGTGCCAAGCCTATAAAGAATTGAGAGAGGAAATTAGTAAATCCGCTAGAGATTCACAGGGAGCGGGGAAGATTTAATTCCATCAACTATAATTTCGGCTCACGTCCTGAAAATCTGCAAATGGATAAAAGCAAAAAGAGGAGATTGGTATGAAAAAAATTATTGTGTCCCTGGTACTTTTGCTCACTTTTGTTGCATGTTCGATGAAGGGAAAAACACCGTTTGATAATCCTGAGTTAAAACCCGATGCTTTCTGCAATGTAATTCAGAAACCAGATCCCTTATTGATGGGTACACAGGAGGGTCGTTTCACCAGAGCTGAGGACTGGGCTGATCTCGACAAAAACTATATAAAGTATAAGTTGATAAAATACGATGACAAATATGCCCTTTACTTTTATCGCACATGGCACAGCGGAAAAAGGAAGTTAAGGGAATGGAAAAAATGGTCCATAAACGGACAAGAAATAACGGGTGACTTTGGAGTTAGAATATTTGTACAGGGCGGCAATGTTTTTTTTACTATGCGTGGGGTGAAAGAACCCGCCAAGATGACAAGGTTGGAAAATTAAGATTGTCGAATTAAAAACCTGGATGTTGCTAACGGAAGCCTTGGGATAAACTCGGCTATTTGGAAGTTTACATACTTTAATCTAAACTTTACCTCTAGAGATGGAGCTACATTATCTTGTATTAACCAATAAATACAAAGAAAATGGGCAATGACGATTAGGTGTGAAAATTGTAGGTATTGGAGGCCTGCACCTGAATCGAAGAATCAGGCTGGTTATTGTCATCGTTATGCTCCTGGAGCTTGGGGATCTGGCTATACTGACCTTTTTGATGATGTCCCAGTTGAGCAAAAATTCTATTCTGAAACAATATGGCCTTCCACTTGGTACTACGACCGGTGCGATGAGTGGCAGAAGAAAAAAGAATAGCGGAATTGTGTCACTCAGAGATACTCCTCTTTTCTTTAGTACCATTATCTCTTGGATATTTTTTAAAGATTTCACATGAACCGTACTAGAACGGTATGAAGCTGCATATAAAATACTTTAATCTACTCTCTGCCTCTTTACACATACACGTACCACATTATGTGGTGAGATCTCTTAGTCTAATAAGGGATGTAATGTTTAGTCCTAGCGAACCAATAGGATACTTTATATAACTCGATCCAAACTCACATCTTCTTTTCATATCTTGAATTTCCCTCATGTTCACATGCTGGCAAGGTATGTTCTGCTCAACACCTGAGGGATCCACCCCAAATTTTGGTTGGGTTTTTTGATCTGGAAGTGTAGATTGAGCGAGGTAATGCGAAGTCAGGCTGGATGCCCGGGAATACACACATAACTCGATTTATCTGTAATTCAACCCAATTACCCCCATAAAGCTGACTGTTAAGGAATACGTACAAGGCGACGAGAATCTGGGAGAGAAAGCATGGCTAAATCCGAAACAAAGACGCCCGCGCTTGCCCCGCCGAGACTGGTCCCCCTGATTATCACGGTGGCTGTGGGTGTGATCATGTGGTTCATTCCTCCGCCGGAAGGAGTCAAACACGAAGCGTGGCACCTGCTGGCGATCTTTGTAGCTACCGTGGTGGGTTTCATCGCCAAGCCCTTGCCGATGGGCGCGGTCGCCATTAGCGGCATCACCATGACCGCACTGACCGGTACCCTGGGCATTAGTGATGCCCTCAGTGGATTCGGCAACACAGTCATTTGGCTGGTTGGTGCGGCATTCTTCATCTCACGTGCTGTCATCAAAACCGGCCTCGGAGCACGAATAGCCTATCACTTCATGAAACTGCTTGGAAAAAAGACCCTGGGCCTTTCTTACGGTCTGGGCTTTGCGGATCTTGTCCTGGCACCCGCCATGCCCAGCAACACTGCGCGCGAAGGCGGTATCATCATGCCTTTGATCCGCTCGGTTGCGGAGGTCTACGACAGTGATCCAACAAAAAACACCGAGCGCAGGATCGGCTCGTTCCTAATGCTGAGCGCCTTCCAGATTAACATTATCACCAGCGCTATGTTCATGACGGCTATGGCGGCTAACCCTCTCATCGCGGAGCTCGCCGGCGAGAGCGGCGTGCAGATCTCTTGGGGCGATTGGTTGCTTGCGGCACTGTTGCCTGGCCTGGCCTCGCTCATTCTGATTCCGTTGTTCGTCTACAAATTCTATGGGCCTGAGATTAAGGAGACGCCGGCGGCGCGAGAACTGGCCGAGGGGAAGTTGCAAGAAATGGGACCGATTACGCCCGGTGAGTGGATCACGGGAGGTGTGATTGCACTACTGCTGGTGCTGTGGGTCGGCGGCCAGGCCTGGTCGATCAACGCTACGACCGCTGCGTTCGTAGGCCTCGCTGTGCTGTTGATCACTGGGGTACTCACTTGGCAGGACATGCTCAACGAGAAGGGTGCCTGGGACACCATCGTCTGGTTTGCCGCACTGGTGATGATGGCCTCGCAGCTCAACGCTCTCGGCTTTGTCCCCTGGTTCGGTCAGACCGTGGCCCAGAAGGTCAGCGGCCTCGAGTGGACCACGGCCTTTCTAATCCTTGCTCTCGTTTACTTCTATAGTCACTATATGTTCGCAAGTCAGACCGCACACATCAGTGCCATGTACGCACCTTTTTTGGCGATAGCCCTGACCGTCGGTACACCTCCCGTGCTGGCTGCTCTGGTGCTGGCGTTCTTCAGCAATCTATTCTCTAGTCTTACCCATTACGCCAACGGGCCAGCCCCTGTTGTGTTCGGTACCGGTTATGTCTCCATGGGCGCCTGGTGGGGTGTGGGTGGCGTGATCAGTGTCATCAACATTATCATCTGGGTAGGTGTCGGCTGGATTTGGTGGGAAATAATAGGCCTCATGTAAAGCGCATCGGTGGCTTTTCTTGAAACGGGGTCTGGCCAAGTTAAAAAAGGAAGGCGTAAGGTACAGGTTTGTCGCCCGGCCTTGAACACCCTAGATGTTGAGCCGGGCGATCTCATTTTATACTCTTTCTAAATGTTATGGGTAGTTCTATTCAGTAAATCCTGACCCATTGATGTTATATTGAATCTCCAAGTGTCTTGGTCGAATTTTCTCTCTCGATCTTATAAGAAGCCCCACCAAGGTAGTAGGGATCGCAAGCTAACTCATCATCATCTACACTCGATGCATCCCCTCCAAACAGGAAAAATCGAATCGTGCGCTTTTTCTCTTTGACAGGGGCTAGGGATTGGGCGTAGCATCATAATATAAAGCTATTCTATTAAGCAGAGACAAGCTAAGGCGGATATTGGGGGGAGAAGGAACCTTAAAATGCGCCTGCTAACTCTTAATAGAGTGTTGTTTAATCTGTAGCGACTGCTTCATATCAACTTGGATTTTCTTGGGCACGGCGTTTTTTGACTTCGTGTAGACCTCGCGAGACAGTAATTTCTCCCGCTAGCCCCGACTACTTCCTCGACAACTCACCGTTCCTCTTCTCACAGCTATACTTCTGAAAGTTTCCTGGTCTGAATAGAGGCAGGCTCCTAAGCTAAGGTCTGCGTTAATTTCCGTCAAAGGAGGTGTGACCCATGCAAGTAACACACGAGGAAGTATTCAGACAGAAGAAACTGCCCAATGTAGGACAAACAGTCCGGAGTAAGAAGCATGGCACTCTTTGGAGAGTCATGGAGAAACGGGAAATTTGGCAAAACATTGAGGATGACCCGCAAACTCGCATGCTCCCGGCCATTTATCTTGCCTACTGGAAAGTTCAGAAGGGAGTGCTGCCAGGGATCGGAAAGATGTTCGGATATGCATATACTCTCCATGATAATACTTTTGAGGCAAACTGGGAGGTAGTCGAAGAAGATTAATAAAGTGCGCCTTATTGGAATAGTCACCATCATCACTGTCGGATCCTAGACCGGCCTTAGCCAATTGTAGTTATGCGGCGCACCGGGCGGGATAAAGGGGGGAGTCATGAAAAAACAACTTATTAATTATGAGACTTTGCTTAAGGTTACCAAGGTCATTTCCCATTCCCGTAACCCCGAAGAAGTTGTCTTAATGACAGTGGAGAGCATTAAAACAGC
>JASFKF010000248.1:0-4279 GCA_050118775.1 Syntrophobacterales bacterium | reverse complement strand
ATTTTCGAGCACACTTTGTCTCAGCGCCAGGGCGATGTGCTTTGGCCAGAATCTCCTGCTGCCGCCGAATATTTAAATAAACTGGTGCTACTCAATCTCTCCAAGCGTAAGTACTCCCAAGCAGAATCGTATTTTGAACGGGCCTTGGCTATTAAAAAATACGGCCTTGGGCAGGAGCATGCTGAACTATCTCAAATCTTGGGCAATTTGGCAGACCTACACAAATCTCAAGGCAACTATGACGAGGCGGAATTCTTTATTAAGTCTTTAAGAATACAAGGCAATCCCGGATTGCATGGAGACATTCCTGCTGTTGAAAACCCAAACAGTAAAGAAATCAGGGAAATAAAGCACAACAGAGAGTACATGAGGTGTACGGGTCACTTTCCCGCTAAATTGTCCAGAGGACAAAGAGATTCTTCCATCGAGGGGGTTACAGAAAATATCAGCCAGGTGGGAACTTTCATAAAGACTAAAGACTGGAAAACTCTAAAACCCGACGACCAGGTATCTGTAGCAATATCTCTCCCCTCAGTCTTCTCCGAGCAATATGCCACCGTCGAAATGGTGGGACCGGGGATAATAACCAGGGTTGATGAAGAAAATGAAGGTGTTGGCATACAGTTCATTAGAAGTTTCAAGCAGTTCAAAAGAGTTGGAGAGACAGAAGTTGCCGGCAAAATCAGATACAAGAAACTTGCCCACTACCTACCCCTTTTGGAGAAGATGTCATTAGCTGAGTTTTCGGAGGTTTATCCAAGAGGTTTCTTTGTGGAGAGATTGCCGCTGGATTTTGACCACGAGGTAATTTTCCAATTCAGTACAAGTGAAATAGATGTTCCAGAGGCACGAAATCAGCTTCCACGTGGCCCTATGATAAAAGATTTTCTCGAAGCTAGAGTTATCGAGATCAATAAGAAAAAAATTGACGTCGATGAAGGGGTAGTAACCATTGGTAGGGCGGCTAGCAATGATATTGTCCTGTACAATAAAACTATATCTAAATCACACGCCTTCCTCTATTTCCCTCTTTCTGAAACCGGTGCCTGCGTGGTGGATTTGAAATCCACCAATTGCACCTTACTCAACGACACAAACATAACCCCATACGTGACCTACAACCTATCAGATGGTGACGAAATATCCTTTGGCCCACAGACAAAAGTCATCTATCTTAGCACCGGGACGTTCTATGATTTTGTCCTCTCCCTTAAGCGGTCCAGCCACGGCAGGATGGATTCCTAAACATTAGGCTGTAATACTTCCCCAACTTAATTGACTCCCGGTATCCATATAGATAAACTACGCAGATGTGCGAGTTGTCAAGGGTTGGCGAGAAAACCGCCAAGGTCTCTTTTTTGCCCCATGAAATCATTTGAATCTATCGAGGCAGAGCTGCGGGAAAGTAATCCTGGTTGGTGGGACAGGGTGGTTCAGGCTATCCCTGAACTTGCCGAACTCGGTTCGACTCCGCAGCCGGTTCAGTACCACGCCGAAGGCGATGTGGCCAATCACACTAGATTGGCCGTGGAGGCTTGTCCTCCAGACTGTGAGCCCGATCTCCTCTGGGCCTCCCTGCTGCATGATGTGGGCAAACCTTTAACCACAAAAGACGACGGTGAGAGAATCACGGCTCACGGTCACCATGCCGTGGGTGCCGAGATAGCGGAGAGAATATTAAAAAGACTGAAAATGAATCCCGAACGCAGGGAGCTCATTGTCTGGGCGATCCGTCACCACACCTTCCATCTGTCTTGGAACTTGACAGCCCCTGAGCAGGCATCCCGACGGCACAAACGGTTTGTTGCCGATCCCCGGTTTCCCTTTCTCTTGGCGCTTCTCAGGGTAGACTCTCTTGCCTCGAGGGGACATCCTCGGGGGATGGAGGCTTATGAGCTCTACAGGCAACTACGTGAGATGGTAATCGCCGAGGAAGAAATAACCAAAGCGAAATGAACTCTCAGGTGATGCACCCGCAGAAGTCGTTACTTGTATTTGTTGCTGCGAATTGGTCAATAAGCTTAAGATTTTGGTACTTCGGAAATTTGCTTGAATAGCGTATTAAAAGAGTTGAAATAGACAGGAAGTGCTCATCGACAAAGCTGCATATTCGCATCAGTTGGAATGCGGCTAATGGATCTGGAACAAGGCTGCCGCCGATGCAGATGAAAGTCATTCCAGTCTGCCAAAGCAAAACACCGGTTGCTCAGATGCACTCTGTCTCAGAGCACCTCCTGTCCTAGGACACCCAAGGGATGAGCGGCTAATAGTTGTTCATCGCTGCAACTGCTGCCCGCTGTCTGCTGTAAGCTGCCTGCTGGCTTCTTAATGGCTAGTCAAGGAGGCTGAGAAGGGATAGAATAAGACTGTATTTATATGGGGTTTGCTGTCGATAAGGAGATAGCACAGTGTCGGATGTTGCCATAGTAAGAGGAGACGAGCGTGGGCAGAATATCCTAAGAGCTCTCGAGCTCATAGAAGATCAGATCAGTTTGGGAGAACGCATTGTGGTCAAACCCAATATGGTATCAGTAACTAAAACTCTCTCAGGGACCCATGCCGAAGCCCTCGATGGGGTGTTGAAGTTTATCCGCCAGCGCACGGATGGTGAGATTGTGGTGGCTGAAGGCTCTGCCCACGCCGATTCAATGAAAGGGTTCCAGATATATGGACTGGCCGAGGTGGCCAACCGTTATGGGGCGCGGTTGGTGGACCTCAACCGCGACCAATGGGTGGAGGTCCAGGCTGTAGATAGGGACTTGCAGCCTATAACCTTACGCTTTGCTCAAACAGTGGCGAAAAGTGATTTTCGCATCTCCCTGACGCCGATGAAGACCCACGATGCGGTCATCATAACCTTGGCGTTGAAAAACATGGTAATGGGTAGCTTGATTACCCAGGGTGTAGCGAGTCTGGATAAGCTGTCGCACAGATTGAGCCATTGGGTCCGGCCGAAGGATGCCCTTTATCCCAGGGGCATGAACTGGGTAGTAAAACATATCCTCCGAAGCGATAAGGTGACCATGCATCAGACATATCCCACCTTGAATTACAATCTCTTCCTCATCGCCAAGGCTTACCCCGTCCACCTGGCAATTTTGGACGGTTTTACCGCCATGGAAGGGCCGGGGCCTACTCAGGGAAAGCCAGTGGACCTTCGTCTTGCCGTTGCTTCCACTGATTTCATTGCTGCTGATAGCATTGGCGCGCGAATCATGGGTTTCGATCCCATGGAGATAGGCTATCTCTACCACGCTATTGCAGGCGGCCTGGGTCAAGGTTCGTTGGATGGAATAAGGATTCTGGGGGAGAACCTAGAGGACTGCATTCGCCCTTTTGAGCCCCACCCCAACTACCTGCGCCAGCGGGAGTGGAAAAGAGCTGAGTTGGAGGAACTGCGTGCTTCGCTGGCGATGTAGTGGTGCTCAATGGATTTCAGCTGTCAGAGATGTGGTAGATGCTGCAAGGAAATAGGGATTCCCTGGTCGGAATTAGATGTTCATCTTGTTGCTGCTCACTTAAATATGGATTTAGATGACTTCCTTGAGTTGTATGGTTTCCAGGGCAACGGATATTCTGGTGAAATCGAACATATGGATCCTGGCGTAACACCCTGTCCCTTTCTAAAATATGACAGCAAGAAAGCTATTTGTAAAATTTATCCTGTTCGACCTTGGGTCTGCCAGGGATACCCTGGTCCGGGTATTGTTTGCAGAGCAGGGCAGAAAAGGATCTAGCCCGGAGGTTTATTCATGAAGCTCTTTCTACGAGGTTTTGTCCTTGCCCTGTTGACTAGCCTGTCGATAATCTCCTGCACGACCACGAAGATCACCCATACTTGGGCAGAAAAATCCTACCGTGGTTGGCCCTTTTCCCATATTTTGGTCATCGGAGTTGCAGAGAAAAATGAGATTAGACGCTCTTTTGAGGAGAAGTTCGTGGCAAAGCTGGAGGCCACTGGAGTGAAGGGGGTGGAAAGTTACGCTGTAATGGCACCAGATGAGAAGATAGATAAAGAAACCATCTTGGCTGTAGTTAAAAAAACAGGAGTCGATGGTGTCCTCTTAACATATCTGGTGGCTGTAAAGGAAAAAGAGCTAGCCAGCCCTGGGCCAACATATTCGCGAGCAGATGACTATCACGGTGGATCTATACCTGATCTGTCCTCCGCCTACGAATACAGGTCCGGATCGCAGCTCTACACCACCCAGGTAAAGGTTCGCCTGGAGACCAATCTTTACGATGCCGAGACGGAGCAAAAGGTTTGGTCTGCCCGATC
>JASFKF010000247.1:0-4304 GCA_050118775.1 Syntrophobacterales bacterium | reverse complement strand
CCTCATTCCCGTTTCACCCTGCTGTTTGAGCGCTTTGCCATTGAGGTCCTGCGCCAGACCACTATCCAGGCGGGCAGGTTGATTCTTCGCATCAGTTGGGACGAGGCCTGGCATGTGATGGAGCGCGCCGTTAAACGAGGACTGGGGCGCAAGCCCGAACGTATGGTAGCTCAGCTTGGAGTTGATGAGAAGTCGGTTGGCAGTGGGCAAGACTATGTCACGGTGGTCTGTGACCTTGAGCGAAGTACGGTGGAAGAAGTCACTGAAGGCAACAATTGTCGAAGCCTGGAGATCTACTTTGAGGGGCTTACGGACAAGCAGCGTGAAGGGATCGAGGCGGTGGCCATGGACATGGCTGGAGGCTATATCAACGCGGTCTCTGGCAGTCTGCCTGAGGGAAGGGAGAAGATTGTCTTCGATCGCTACCATATCATGAAGCTCATGAATGAGGCGGTGGACAGGGTGAGGAGAGAAGAGCACAGACGTTTGACTGACAGCGGTAGTTCGATTCTCGCTGGCACGAAATTTTTGTGGTTGTATGCTCGGGAAAGGCTGCCCGCTAAGTATAGAGAGCAGTTTTCCATGTTGAAAGCCGCCAGCCTGAAAACAGCCCGCGCTTGGGCTATCAAGGAAACCCTCAGACAGCTGTGGCGGTACAAAAGTCGCGCGTGGGCAGAGAGATTCTGGAAGCGCTGGTACTTTTGGGCAACCCATAGCAGGCTTGCTCCGGTGAAAAAGATAGCCAACACCCTCAAAACCCATCTGTACGGTGTTTTGACGTACTGCAAACATCGAATCACCAATGCCACCACAGAGGGGATCAACTCCCAGATTGAAACCCTTCGCAAGGCGGCTTGTGGGTTTCGCAACAAACAGAGGTTTCGAACGGTCATCTTGTTTCATCTCGGAGGCCTCGATTTGTACCCTGCTACCCACTGAAAACCCCGAAGGACCTTTTATAAAGGGGGGTTGGGGGGATTTCTATAGCCAATTAAATAGAGCGGGCCTCGGTTGTCTGTCTACGACTCTGAGCTGATGTCGAAGGGAGCTATGTCGAAGGCCGTGTCCGCTAAGAACCTCATTGCCTAATCAACTAAACCACCCATGTAAATATTTAGCAGTCTATGTCTATTAAGTCTATGCCTCAATCTTTTGTCTGCGTTCGTCTGCGGTTAACTAAATCCGCAATCCGCAATCCGAAATCCGCAATCGAAAAGTGCCTAGTTCTTTCTGGCACTGATTGGCAAAATCAGCTAAACTACGCGGACGCCGCGACCGACTAGCCCACATTATTCACGAAGCGGTGTCACGAGACCATGAAACTGGGAACCCGCTTGCGGGACTGAGCGGAGCGTAGCGAGCGCGAATTAGATAGACTTGCCACCGGGCAACCGCAGGACCTTGAATCCGAGGCGTACTTGAAAAGTACGTCGCAGGGTTTGAGGTCCGAGGACGCCCGGAAGGATGGCTATATTTGTGGTCGCAGTAGCCGGTTCGTGAGTAATGAGGGCTAATGTATGGGGGATTGTTTCAATGGAAGGATACCAGGTGGTATTTGAACACGAGGTTCTTTTTCGAGATCTGGATGCAATGCGCCACGTTAACAATGTGGCATTTGTTGCTTTTATGGAAGATGCCAGGATGCACTACTGGAAAGCCTTGAGAAAGGTAGAAGGGCTGAAAGATATAAACTTTATTCTAGCCGAAATAACCTGCCGTTATCTGAGCCCAGCTTATTTGGGGGAGACGATTCGAATCGGCATCAGGGCTCGCAATCTGAGCAATAAGAGTTTTCATTTTGAATACAGGATGGAAGATAAATCTAGCGGTCGCCTGATCACAGAGGGCAAATCCGTGCAGGTGATGTACGACTACAAACAAGAAAAGACCACGCCCCTGGAGCAAAAAATGCGTGATGCTGTGGCATCCTTGGAGAAAGTCTCGTTGGAGGAACTTGAGGGAGGCATAGAGCATAGGGCATAGGGAATATGATTGCGGATTTCGGATTGCGGATTTGGGATGTGAGATGTGCGATTTGGGATTGAGAATTTTGAAATTACTATTGGATACCGGCTTTCAGCTAATAAGCTTTTTCCTTGGGCCTTGCGCCGTGAGCCTTGCGCCTTTTTTATTCTGACTACTGGCTACTTAAATCTTTCTTTTTGAACGATCAATGACTAAAAATATTCTAAAAATAATCATCTCCGTGGCGGTGAGTGTGATCGCGGGGTACTTGGCTTTCAGGAATGTTCAGCTGAATGATGTCATAGCAGGTATCAGACAGGCTGATTCTATTTCAGTGGCCATGGTTCTCTTTTTGATCTTTGGGGCCCAGCTGTTACGCTCCTCTCGTTGGGGCCTTTTATTGGAGCCCTTAGAGCCTTTGAGTCAGCGGCTCCTGCTGCCCATTACTTCCATAGGATTTCTTTTTGTCTGGATTCTTCCGGCAAGGCTCGGTGAAGTAGCCCGGCCCTATTTGTTGCAGCAAAACAGCAAGGTGGGCCTGAGTCCCGCCATGGGGTCCATAGTGCTGGAGCGTTTAATTGATTCCACTTTTCTAGTTCTCCTTTTGACCATATGTTTGCCTGCCCTTCAACTACCAAGCTTGATACTTTCTGCTTTTAAAGGATTTGTTTTCATACTTCTTGCTGCCGTGCTTTTAGTCTTGTTTGGTTCACTGCCGAAGTTTCGCGAACGAGTATTTCAGGTTGTTTTCAAGGTACTGCCCGCATCTTGGTCGGAATTTATGACTCACATTGCTGACACTTTCTACAGCGGTATGCAAGCAGTGATGAGCTTCAAAAAACTTTTAGCCATTTTGGCACTTACCTCAATAATCTGGGGTACGGGAATGGCTGCATTTCTGGTACTTTTTCACTCCATGGATTTGCAGTTGGGATTACTGGCAGCGACCACGGTCCTGGTTCTGACCTGTCTTGGCATTGCCTTACCCGCAGCACCGGGTTTTATCGGCAACTATCACTATGCCTGCGTTGTTGCCATGGGGCTGTTCGGGGTGGCTAAAGATACTGCACTGGCGTATGCTATTCTCATGCACTTTCTCACTATATTGGTTCTCGTGGCCATGGGCTTGTTTTTCATAAACCTATCCAAGCTCAAGGTGAGTTTTTCTTTAAGATCAGCAATAGACAGCGGGCAACCGGCAGCAGGCAGCGGGCAGCAGGAGAAATGAAATATGAGAATTAACTTGCGACGTTCTACGGTTGTCCTGTATGCGGTAGTAACCTTTGGCCTTCTTTGTATTCCCACTAAGGGCTTGGGGC
Source organism: Syntrophobacterales bacterium (assembly GCA_050118775.1). Lineage (GTDB taxonomy): Bacteria > Desulfobacterota > Syntrophobacteria > BM002 > BM002 > BM002. The sequence continues at coordinate 1,020 of JASFKF010000247.1, read as the reverse complement.
AGAATCCTGCTGAGGTACTAAAGGTTATGATAGATCCCGGCCACGGTGGAGAGGACAGTGGCAGCAAGGGCTCCCGAGGGGTAGCTGAAAAGGACCTCACCTTGGCTTTGGCCAAGAAATTGGTTCAGGTTTTAGAGACTGCGGAGACAATAAGACCGGAATTAGTCCGTACAGATGATACCTCCATTTCCCTTGACCAGCGAGCTGGAATGGCCAATCACAACCAAGGAGATCTGTTGATAAGCTTGCACCTCGGCACCACTTTCACGCCCGTTCCAACTGGATTCAGCATTTATTACTGGTCTCCAACAACCGCTTCACCCACTGCCGTGCCATCTTCAAGTACAGTAAGACCATGGGACCAGGAGCAAGAGCCTTATTGGGAGAAAAGCCGGATGTTGGCTTCGCTGATGCAGGAAGAGTTGCTTTGGTCAATTCCGTGGGCTTCGGGTGGGGTGCTTCCAGCAGATATTTACTTGCTCAGAAGGGTTCGCATGCCCGCTGTAATGCTGGAAATAGGGTCTTTAAGTCATCCTGAGGAGGCTGCCCAATTGCAAAAGGCTGAATTCCAGGAGTCCGTTGCCAAAGCTCTCAGCCAGGCAATCGTCAAATACCGCAGCCTAGACGAAAAAGGCCTCGTTCTCCCTCAAACCAAATCCCAATGACCCTCTGACATTTTTACCCATTTCTGGTACGACCAGTTTTGGGTAAATTGAGTTACTCAATTGTTGTTGAACGAAATAGCTACTTTCATACCAGCTGATAATGGTAAGCGGCTGATCTGTTTTTCTCTACTGGCTACTGGCTACTGACTACTATCTCCTCACTCTATGCTCTATGCCTTTCTTCTTGCATTGCACCCGCCCCTGTGATACCACATCTCCATCGTTTAGGGACTAAACCTCGGGACGTAGCGCAGTCTGGTCAGCGCACCTGCCTTGGGAGCAGGGGGCCGGCGGTTCAAATCCGCCCGTCCCGACCAGTATGGAACAAGGGATTGAGCTTATCGCTTATCCCTTT
>JASFKF010000246.1:0-4308 GCA_050118775.1 Syntrophobacterales bacterium | reverse complement strand
ACATCTAGCAACACCACCAGAGGTTAAGGAGCGGATGCTCAAGGTCTATATGGACCAGCCAAGGCCGGTGTTGTGGAGGGAGGTTTTTTCCAAAAAACATGGAGAAACAAACGAGGAAGCTCTAGCACGTTGCTACCCCCACCTGTTATTTTCCCGTCAGAGGTTGTACGAGCAACACGCGGATGTCACCATAGATTACTATGTGCGAAATCGCAAGGGCTTCGGAGTGAAAGACTTTTTACAAGAAATCCAAAGTCAAACTAGCACGCAAAGGGCATAGAGCATAGAGCAAGGAGACAGGAGTCAGAATCCAGAATTAAGGAGAAAAATAATCAAAATTGAGTTTTTCTCAACTGCTGACTACTGGATTTTTTGGTTGCGGGTTTCGAATAAGAGAAAAATAACCAGCTTATGTATAAACTGGCTGAACAACATCGGCAACACCTTATGATGAGGCCGACCGAATGCCTTGACCAAGGATTGTCCATCCAAGACAAAATCAAATTGGCCCAGAATTTTTACCTTTTGTGGAAAGATGCATTGCGAAAACAATCTCATATAAGCAATCTTCTGGCGGATTTGGAGAGATGCATAAGGGTTAGCCGAGAGTATATGTTGGAGTTTAGGATTGTCGAGATCTGTAAACGTTGTGACGAAGAAGAGGGGGGAAGTTGTTGCGGGGCCGGGATGGAGAACAAGTTCGACACCTTTCTCTTGCTGGTGAACCTTCTGCTAGGTGTTACTTTGCCGGAGCAACATCAAAGAACAGACAGTTGTTACCTCTTGACTGATAAGGGATGCATGTTGAAGGTGCGGCTGGTGTTATGCGTTGACTTTCTGTGTGATAAGATACTGAATGGATTGAGTGTTGAGGAGCTCTTCAGCCTTCAGAAGATATCCGGTGAGGAACTTGTAACCGGCTTCAGACTCTATGATGCGGTTAAGAGATTCATGCGTCAAGCCGAAACACAAATCTAATTCCTAGAGCATGCTTAAAGCCATTGTGAATCACTATGAGATACGGGATTTAAAGATCTGATTGGGTAAGCAAAATAAATTTCTCTCGGAAGGGAAATGAGCCGAAAAAAACCACCTCTTCTTTCGAAATCGCGCTTTCTTGCCGGATCGCAGTGTCAGCTTCGCTTGTGGCACCAATGTTATAATCGAGAACTTGCCTCAGAGATAAGCCCTGCCCAGCAAGCCATATTTGATGCCGGCCAGGAAGTGGGAAGGTTGGCGACCCGTCTCTACCCTGGGGGGGTGCTCATGGAAGAGGACCATCTGCACCACTACGAGGCGGTCCAATCAACAAATGCCGCTATAGACAATCCCGAGATCCCGGCAATTTTTGAGGCTGCTTTTGTCTATGATGATGTGCGCATTAGGGTAGACATTTTGGAAAGGCTTGGAGATGGCAGATGGAATCTCATAGAAGTCAAATCAGCCACCTCAGTGAAAGATGTTTACCTGCCTGACGTGGCGGTCCAATATAATGTTCTCCTTGGCTCAGGTCTCAAGATTGGGGATGCTGGCATTCTTCATCTAAACAGCAAGTATGTCTATGACGGGACCAAACTTGAGCTTTTCAACCTCTTTACTTTCTCGGATTTGGCTGAACAAATCCTACCAATGCAGCAAGAGCTCCCTTTCAAGCTTGCTGAGCTCAAGGATATGCTTTCGGCTGCAAATCCTCCACAGATAGTCCCTTCGCGCCATTGCCTGAGCCCTTATCCTTGCGAATTTTGGGATCATTGTACCGCGGAAATGCCTGAGTTCTGGGTCATGGGTCTTACCGGTATAAGGGAGGAAAGACTGAATGAACTGACGGCAATGGGGGTTGAGGATATACGACATATACCCAAAGGTTTTCCCCTCACTGAAATCCAGGAACGTATCAGGAAATGTGTTGTTAGCCGTGAGGACTACGTGGCAGCCGAATTGGAGGAGGAACTGACAAACCTAGAATACCCGGTGCATTTTCTTGACTTCGAAACTGTCAGTCCTCCAATCCCGGTATATGCAGATACCAGACCCTATCAGGCCATTCCATTTCAGTGGTCAGATCACATCCTTTCTGAGGCGGGGGGCTTGGAGCACTCCAGCTACCTATTTAGGGAAGATAAAGATCCCCGGGAAGATTTCACTGCGAGCCTGCTGAATATACTAGGAGAGGTGGGCACGATTTTTACCTACTCTAACTACGAAAGAAGAGTCGTATCTGAGTTGGCAGAGCACTTGCCAGAGCAGGGTGACCGGCTTCTCGCCACTTTAGATAGATTCAAGGACTTGCAGATTTTAATCAAAAGATATTTCTACAACTCAGGATTCCGCGGTTCATTTTCGCTGAAATCGGTGCTGCCGGTACTTGTGCCCCATATGAGTTACCAGAACTTGGTGATTCAGGAAGGTACTCATGCTTCGCTGGAATATCTGCGTATGCTCAATCCCGAGACACCACCTGAACAGAAAAGTAGAATAGAGCAGGCCTTAATAGACTACTGCAGTTATGATACCCTTGCCATGGTCAAAATCCGCGAGGCCCTGCTCGAAAGATTTTGATGGAGTAATAAACTATGAAGCCATCCTTTCCTCCCGAAAGCCCCAAGCAATGCCCTTGCGGTCACAAACACGTGTCCTGGTCGATAGGCGAAGATGAAGTTTATTGCTGGGACTGTGACCGCAAGTATCCTGTCTCGGATTGTTTTGGCTCCCGAGCCCCTGTTTCAGTGGAAGATGCTGAAGAGGATTCGACAGAGTAGTTTCAAGCTAGAACAAGAATTTCCCCAAAAAAAACCCACCGACCTATGTTGCCCCTGAGCTGGTCTGCTGCGGCTGGACGATGGGTGGAAGTAAGGAATGCAAGCAAGATGCCAATTAGAAGGTGTAATGAAATCCCATAAATAGATGGTGAACGGAGTCTATATTCTTGCTACCAAAATCACTGAAAATAAGGGTTGGACCAACTCCGACAAAAGGCTGGAGTGGCCCATCCTGGTAACGAAACAGAATAAAGCTGTTCAATGGGTCAAAATCTGTGTCTGCGTCTATGCTGGTTTCTGAATTGGTTTCATCATTGCCCATTAAGGAAGTCTCGGTAGTAACACCAAGCCAGGGAACATCCTCTGACCAATAGCCCATTTCTGAGCTAGAGGCCGGGTCAGCATCGTGGTAGTCGTCATTTGTGGTTGAGCCGGCCTGGGAATCAAGACCGGAGAAGCGTAAAGACAAGACTTCATTTTCAAACAAATCTGACCAAGAATCACTGCTGATATGTAACTGGCTTATGCCAAGACCAGGGGTGCATAGTATCAGAGCAATCACAACGAAAACTGCTATGAATCGCTTTAGTCTGTGCATCGCTTCTCCTGTCTCGTGGCGCGGCCACTTGCAGCTTTAAATTGGATCGCGAAGCCTAACAGTGATATGGTTGTAAGTCAAGCTATTGTGTGTAATTTTTGCAGTCAACGTTTGTGGGAGCTGGGGAGAAGATTTGGTGGTGTGTCTATAGAGGTGATGCCATGTACGTTCTAAAGCTGAAAGGAGATCTTGTCTGGCAAACATCCGGCCCGGGTGAGCCAGAGGATCCGCTCGAGTTCGAACTGGAAGCCTTGCTATCAAGGCGTCCGACACCTTTGTTGGTCTACGGTGAGGTGCACCAGAGAATAAAGAAAACCCTGAACGTCAATCAGCTTGACGCCCTTACCTTCGCAAAATGTTTGGAGGAGTTTGCCGAGGAGATTAGAGGAGCGGCAGAGACCTATGAGTAAACTCCTAACCGCGTCGATTACTTTTTGTTTTGCAATACTTTACATGATTTTACCCTGCCCGGCATGGGCTTGGACGGGCAGGGTAGTGGATGTTGCAGCCGGTGAGACAATTACGGTGCTAAAAAATGGCAAGAGTGTGGAAGTTTTACTTTACGGAATTGATTGTCCGGAAGAGGGTCAGCCATTCAACAATCAAGCAATGCAGTTCACCTCCAAGATGGTCTTAGGCAAGGTGGTGGAGGTGCATCGCATGGGTACCGACAAACACGGGCGAACCGTGGCACTGGTATCTGAGGAACAGAGTTTGCTCAATGAGGAGTTGGTCAAGGCCGGTTTGGCATGGGTTTATAACAACCATTGCCACGAGATGATTTGTGAGACTTGGAAACATTACCAGCTGAGAGCGAAGATAGAAAAACGAGGCTTGTGGAGTGAGCTTGAACCAATTTCTCCCTGGAAGTTCAGGAGGCAAAAGAAAAGGGGTTAGGATGAAGTCCCAACCCCTTGATTTAATTTGGCAGTCCCAACGGGAAAGGTGCAG
>JASFKF010000245.1:0-4315 GCA_050118775.1 Syntrophobacterales bacterium | reverse complement strand
GACCCCTGAAAAAGATGGGAGACGGAAACTAATGGTTAAAGTCTATATTTGTTTATTTGCCTTCTACTTTACCTCAACACTTGCCCCTGCTTCTTCCAACTGCTTGACAATGTCGTCGGCTTCTTCCTTGGGCACGCCTTCCTTTACATTGCCGGGCAAACCGTCTACCAAGGCCTTGGCTTCCTTTAAGCCCAGACCAGTGATAGACCGCACTACTTTAATGACCTGGATTTTCTTGTCACCTACTCCGGTGATCACCACGTCAAATTCTGTTTTTTCCTCCTCAGCAGCTGCCTCAGCGCCAGCCGCTGGCATTCCTGCCGGCATTGCCATGGGCATAGCAGCCATGGGCGCAGCTGCGGAAACTCCCAATTCCTCTTCCAGCTCTTTAACTAACTCGGCCAGCTCGAACACCGGCATGTTCTTGATGTATTCCTTGACATCGTCTTTGCTAATTTTCGCCTTTGCCATGTTTTCACTCCTTGATCTATCTCTGTATTTTTTCGCACAGTCGCGGTTAATTCAGGTCATGATGCTGATGTGGACTTCTGCTCAATGGCCTTCAGCACACCCAAAAGATTTCTAGGTGCAGCAGCCAGTAACCCGACAAAATTCCTAGATACACCATTCATGACGGTTAGCAATCTAGATGGCAGCGTTGACATTATTCCTAACAGCTGAGCCTGGAGTTCCTCTTTGGAAGGCAGCTGGACTAGTCTCTTCATCTCTTCTTCCAGCATAAGCCTTCCAGCCAGCACCCCCGCCTTCACCTCCAGCTTTTGATTTTGCTTAGCATATTCCAGCAACAATTTGGCCGGAGTTATCTCATCGTCGTAGCTAAAGGCCACAGCGTTGGGCCCGCTAAGATAGTCCGTTAGGGGTGATGCCTCAGTATCTTTGACAGCCAGACGGATCAAGCTGTTTTTCACCACCCGATATTCCACCCCATCTTCTCTCAGTTTATGGCGCAACTCAGTGATTTCCATAACCTTTAGGCCACGGTAATCCGTGAGGATTGCTGCCCTGGACCGCTCCAACTTATCGCGGAGTTCGGCCACCATAGCTTCTTTCTCTTGTCGGTTCAAAGTTCTTCTTCCCTCCTTTCCTCTGCCAGCGCCTCTTTAGATTTTATCTCTGACAAAGTCATGGAAGGTGCCTGTCTCTCAGGGGCGGATTGCCTGTTCCAGTCTCGGTAGGCTGACCCAGTGTCAATTATCCCCATGCCAAACCTGAAAGCTGGAGCAAAACTACAAAAGTTTTTGCTCCGGTCCATCCGAGATTTCCGAATGGTCACTATCTAGCCTTCAGGAAGGCAAGGCACCTACTGTCTCTGACCAATCAAAGCGTCGCCGAGGCAGTCAGTTATTTTCGGTGGGCAATGCCCACCCTGCGGTTACAATTTCTCCATGGAGTATTGGAGCGTTGGAGTATTGGAGTGTTGAAAAAACCTTAAAAGTACATGGGGTTGCCTGCATCTTTGTTTTCCCATTACTCCAGTACTCCACTACTCCATTACTCCTGGTTTTTTCCTTATGTGAGCAAAACCTTCAGAGTGCCAGGATCGATCTTTATTCCCGGTCCCATGGTCGTGGAGATGGCAATGGTGCGTATATAAGTTCCTTTGCTAGCTGCTGGTTTAAGACGCACGATGGTATCCATAAATGTTGCGATATTTTCGAGAATCTTGTCCGCCCCGAAGGAAACCCTGCCAACAGGGGCGTGGACTATGCCGGATTTCTCCACGCGAAAATCGATTTTACCAGCTTTGATTTCTCTAATAACCTTGCCAAGGTCGAAGGTTACCGTGCCCAATTTGGCATTGGGCATAAGTCCTCGGGGACCCAAGATCTTTCCTATTTTACCCACAGCCCCCATCATGTCTGGCGTAGCCACGGTTTTATCAAAATCAAGCCATCCCCCTTGTATCTTGGTGATGAGTTCATCTGCGCCAGCATGATCTGCACCCGCCTCAAGTGCCTCCTTCTCTTTTTCCCCTTTGGCAAAGGCCAGTACTCTGACCGATTTTCCCGTACCATTGGGGAGTACCACTGTGCCCCGGACCATTTGGTCCGCCCGGCGTGGATCCACCCCGAGACGAACAGCCAAGTCAACGGACTCGTCGAAACGGGCAAAGGCACAATTTAGAGCAAGCTTAACACCCTCGGAAAAATCATAGCGCTTGGCAAGATCAAATTCTTCTCTGGATTTCCTATACTTTTTTCCTCTCCTAGTCATACTGCCTCTCCAAACCTACTCGATTGTAATTCCCATACTTCTGGCGGTCCCCTCGATGATTTTGACTGCAGCCTCCAAATTCGGAGTATTAAGGTCTGGCATTTTAAGCCGGGCAATCTCCTCAACTTGTTTTCGATTAACCTGACCTACTTTCTCGCGGTTGGGTTCACTGGATCCTTTGGCAATTTTAGCTGCCTTCTTGAGTAGCACAGCCGCAGGAGGCGTTTTAGTCACGTAGGTAAAAGAACGATCAGCAAAAACCGTAATGACCACGGGTATGATCATTCCCTCCTCTCCCTGGGTTTGGGCATTGAAGGATTTACAAAATTCCATGATATTCACCCCGTGTTGTCCCAAAGCGGGGCCGATGGGGGGTGATGGGTTAGCTTGACCCGCAGGAACTTGCAACTTTATATTCGCTATAACCTTTTTAGCCATCTATCAACTCTCCTAACTGCCAGTCGGGGCTATCGTCGTGAGTACATCCGCCGAATAGAAACACAAAGAGCACCAAGAACACAAAGAAAAACAAAAAGATAATGTTTTTAACCCACTACTTTAAATCTCTTTGTGACCTTTGTGACCTTTGTGGTGTTCCCCTTGAACCCGCAATTCTAGATTTTGGTCACCTGGACGAAGTCCAGTTCCACGGGGGTGGAGCGGCCAAATATACTGACCAGAACACGCACCTTGCCTTTTTCAGGCACTACCTCATCTACCACGCCGTTGAAGTTGGAAAAGGGGCCATCAATGACCCGGACTTCATCACCCCGGTCAAATAGATATTTGGGCTTAGGTTTGAGCGCCCCCTCAGTCATCTGTTCGACGATCTTCTCCGCCTCTTCATCGCTCAGTGGGGTTGGTTTGTCTTTGCCACCAATAAAGCCGGTCACCTTCGGTGTATCTTTTACGATGTGCCAGGTTTCGTCGTTAAGTTCCATCCTCACTAAGATATAGCCCGGATAGAATTTTCGGGCAGAGGTTTTCCTCTCCCCTTTGACCAGCTCAACAACCTTTTCTGTTGGCACCAGGATCTTCTCAAAAAATTCCTCTTTCCCCAGAGTTTTGATCCGCTCCTCCAAGGCGTTTTTTACCTTCTGCTCGTATCCCGAGTAGGTATGTACGATGAACCACTGCATTGCCAGAAATTATCTCCGCTTAATTTTATTTATTAAAAAGGATAACCGTTATCCTCAGCTGGTGTTCACCCTGAAAAATCCCAGAACTGTGCACAGTCGATTAACTGAGAAGCAGTCGCATAAGTTTGGACAGGCCAAGATCCACAAGGCCCAAAAATGCGGCTATCAAGATAACGATGACCAAAACCACCGAGGTGGAGGCAATAGTATCTTTGCGCGTAGGCCAGGTAACTTTGGACAACTCAACTCGAACCTCACGGAGGAACTGCTTAACTGTATTAACCAAACCCGAAGTTCGGTCTATGACACTTGCTTTTGGCTCTGCCTTCCGCTTTTTTATTGGCTTGCTATCAGCAACTGCCACAGCCTTGGGGCTGTCACTGGTCGCTTTTGCGGGAGCGGCGGATTTCTTTTTCTTCTTTTTCTTTGACTTTGCCATGGCTACAAAAATAAATGGCAGGCCAGGAGGGATTCGAACCCCCAACATCCGGATTTGGAGTCCGGCGCTCTAGCCGTTCGAGCTACTGGCCTGCAGGAATAGTATTCTCAATTATGAACAATGCTCGCAAAATAATCTCATCCCGGCTGCATTCAGCCAAAACTCTCAACCACGTTCAGTCAATGCAGCATCGAGCAAGCTCGCACTCACCTTTTGGCACAAAGCCCTTGCCCTATTTGGTCTCGCGGTGCAAGGTATGATGTCCACAGTAGCGGCAATATTTGCGGAACTCCAACTTTTCTGGAGTAGTCCTCTTGTTCTTTGTTGTAGTGTAGTTTCTTCTTTTACACTCTGAACAGGCCAAATTTATGATAATGCGCATGCTATTTCCCAAAAAATTCAGGATCTGAGATGTGCGATGTGTGATTTCTAACCCGAGTTCTTCTATCCCAAATCCGCAATCCGCAATCCCAAATCCGAAATCTACTCGATAATATCACTG
>JASFKF010000244.1:0-4331 GCA_050118775.1 Syntrophobacterales bacterium | reverse complement strand
CGATGCCATGGAATTCTTGTTGGACAAGCTGTCGGGTACGAAAAACAACGGTGATTTTTTGGACTCCATGAATCAATAACTAGATGGCCACCCCTCCACCCATCCAAATCCACCGCCTAATTTAGTCATCAGGAGTAAAATCAGCGGCTTATGGAGTATTCCTGATCACCAGCAAGGTATTAGATGCAAGGCGCCGAGGAGAAACCGACTGAACCGTATGGAGCAATACGCCGCAAGGAGGAGCGATCGTAGGCAACACCGCAGATGATGCTTTGCTGGTGATCAGAGTCCAAAAAAAAATCTTGCCAAATAACTTCTATAATACTATTTTAGAAAGGTTTATGGTTTGGTTTCCTTTTTGAAGGGGCCAGTCTGCCCACTTTTCTGTAATGGTAGTGAAAATCTATAGATGGGATTGAGAGGAAAGGAAAGTTATGAAAAAGGACATTCACCCTGAATATCAGGTGACTAAAATTCGTTGTCACTGTGGCTCCGAGTTTGAGGCCGGCTCGACCAAAGAAGGTATTAGCGTCGAGATCTGCTCCCAGTGCCACCCTTTCTACACGGGTAAACAGAAGTTAGTAGATTCGGCAGGCCGTATTGAACGCTTCCGGAGGAAATACGGTGATTACTTGGATCAGAACAAAGAAAAGGAACAGGAGGAGGAAAAGCAAGAGGAGGCTGCGGAGTAATCCTCTCAGCCTGGTGAAGCAAAATGTTCGACAAGTTGGAGACCATAGAGGTCCGTTATCTTGAATTGGAGAAGGCCTTAAGTGATCCGGCAATAATTGCCAATCACAAGGAATACCAAAGGCTTGCCAAAGAGCATGCTGATCTGACACCTACCGTTCAGACCTGGAGGAAATATAAGAAACTCAGCGGTCGACTTGACGACAACCGCGAACTTCTTGATGATTCAGACCCGGAAATAAGGCAACTGGCGAGAGAAGACAGCGACGAGTTGCAAAGGCAACTTGATGACATAGAAGAGAGACTCAAGGAACTCCTCACTCCCAAAGATCCCAACGACGAAAAAAACGTGATCCTTGAAATTCGGGCCGGCACTGGCGGTGATGAAGCAGCCCTTTTTGCTGCGGATCTTTTCAGGATGTACACCCGGCACGCTGAACTCATGAATTGGAAGGTGGATGTCCTAAGTAGCCACCTTACTGGCATCGGCGGATTCAAGGAAGTTATTTTTTCTATTTCGGGTCATGGCGCCTACAGCCGCTTGAAATATGAAAGCGGGGTACATCGGGTACAGCGCGTTCCCACTACCGAGGCTCAGGGCCGGATCCACACTTCCGCCGTAACGGTAGCTGTGCTGCCTGAAGCTGAAGAAGTGGAAGTCGATATTGAGCCCAGCGACCTCCGCATAGACGTCTTTCGCTCCTCAGGCCCCGGCGGTCAGAGTGTCAACACCACTGACTCGGCTGTGCGCATAACTCATTTGCCAACAGGACTTGTAGTTACCTGCCAGGACGAAAAATCTCAGCACAAGAACAAAGCCAAGGCATTAAAGGTGCTGCGCGCCAGACTTTTGGACGCAATACAGGAAGAGCAAAGGGAGAAAACCGCCGAGGACCGCAAAAGCCAAGTGGGTAGCGGCGACCGCAGTGAACGCATACGCACTTACAATTTCCCGCAAAATCGAGTAACTGATCACCGGATCAACCTTACCCTTTATAAACTGGAGGAAATTCTCCAAGGAGATATCAACTCAATCATCGATTCACTCACTACCCACTTTAAAGCCGAGTCAATCATAAAATAAAGAAGCCCGGTGGGGATCTGAGCTACCACCTCAGGGGGCTTTAAGCGTCTTTTCTCGCGAGGAAGTCAGCTGGAGTGATGGAGTGGTGGAGTAATGGAGTGATGAGAGGACCAGTTTAAATTGAAATTAAGGTTTTCGCTTTTGCCAACACTCCAATTCTCCAATGCTCCAGTATTCCAAAACAGCTCGCGTTTTCACCGGCAGAGCCATGCAACGCTGATCTGGCCCAGAGGACCAGCTACCTTATAGCTAATTATAATCATGCCTGAAGAGCCCTGGACCATCCTGAAACTCCTGCACTGGACCACCGATTATTTCCAAAAAAACAAGGTGGTGGAACCTCGCACTTCTGCTGAAGTGCTTTTGGCTCACTTGCTTTCCGAGGACCGTCTCTTTCTTTACTTGAATTATGACCGGCCAATGGAAGCCGAGGAACTGGCAACATTTCGAACCTTTGTCAAACGTCGTCTAGAAGGTGAACCAAACCAATATATCACTGGAATGCAGGAGTTCTGGTCACTTCCTTTTCGAGTAAACCCAGACGTTTTAATCCCTAGACCAGAAACCGAAGTATTAATGGAAATTGTGCTGGAGTTTCTCGGTTCACCCGAGACTGAGGTTCGCGTTCTGGATTTGGGGACCGGATCGGGAGCAATTGCAGTTGCCTTAGCTCGGGAATTTGATCTTATCAAAATAGTGGCGACGGACTCTTCAATGGCTGCTGTTAAGCTGGCTCAAGAGAATGCATCGCTAAATCAGGTAGAGAGCAAGATCCATTTTGTCTGCGCTGACATGTTAAGTGCATTTTCCAGTGTTTCCCGAAAATTTGCAGTGGTGGCCACAAATCCTCCTTACGTGAGCCACACTGAATTCTCTGAGCTTCCGCGGGAGATTCGTGACTACGAACCCCGCCACGCCTTAAACGGAGGTCCGGACGGTTTGGCCGCTATCAAACACATCATCAAGGAGGCCCCTGCAGTTCTGTCCCAGGGAGGTGCTCTCATTATGGAAATGGGGGCCGAGCAGGCCGAGAGTGTCTCTGCACTTGTAAGAGATAGCCAGCGCTACGAAAAGTATCAAATAATTAAGGATTACAGTGGATTAGATCGAGTTCTGTTGGCAGTTAAGGCGTAAAATCCGAAAACTCCAAGGCGAAAGCACTCACGGTAGTCTTGTAATGGATGTGGGATATGTGATATGCGATGTGAGATAGTGACGGCGAACCTGTTCAATCCCATATCACACATCTCACATCACACATCAAGTGACTATAGAATCGTGCTTTTGGAGATAGGTTTGTAGAATGGACAAAATAATCATTGAAGGTGGTCGTCCTTTGAATGGCACCGTGCAGATTAGCGGCGCAAAAAATGCGGCACTGCCCATATTGGCTGCCACTTTACTTGCCAGCGGTGTTCATCGGTTGCACAATCTTCCACCTTTGAGAGACATCCGCACCGCCAAGACTCTCCTTTACCACCTTGGGGCCACCTTTGAAGAGGGTGATCCCCTCAATGTTCACACCGACACTGTGGACGGCCATGAGGCCCCTTACGATCTGGTGAAAACAATGCGTGCTTCGGTGCTTGTCCTAGGCCCGCTGGTAGCACGCTTCAAGAGAGCCCGAGTATCGCTGCCGGGAGGATGCGCCATAGGGGCTCGGCCCATTAACCTTCACCTGGCCGGCCTGGAGAGGTTAGGGGTAAATATTGAGTTAAAGCATGGCTACGTTGAGGCCTCTGCCAAGAAATTGTCGGGCAATCACATCTACTTCGACATCCCCACGGTTACGGGCACGGCGAACTTGATGATGGCAGCAGTCCTTGCTGAAGGTAAGACGGTTCTAGAGAATGCTGCCAGGGAACCAGAGGTGGTCGATTTGGCCCGCTGTTTAACTAACATGGGGGGTTCCATTCAAGGGGTTGGCACGTCAGTAATCACCATTGAAGGGGTGTCCGAATTACAGCCCATGGATCACACCATTATGCCTGACCGAATTGAGGCTGCAACATATGTGACTGCAGCAGGTATTACTCGTGGCAGCATAACTATTACCCCTTGTATCCCGGAACATCTGGAGGCGGTCATTCACAAGTTGGAACAGGCTGGCATGGAATTTCAGATCAGCGAGGATTCGATCAAGTCCGTTGGCGGTAATGTGATCCGCGGTATAGACATCAAAACAAACCCTTACCCCGGATTTCCCACGGACATGCAAGCTCAGATTATGGCTATGATGTGTCTGGCCGAAGGCCAAAGCATAATTACCGAAAAAATATTTGAAAACCGCTTTATGCATGTAAGCGAGTTGAAACGCATGGGTGCCGATATCAGCATAGAAGGCAACACCGCCATCGTGCGGGGACGGTCAAAACTGCAAGGTGCTCCCGTGATGGCCACGGATTTAAGGGCCAGTGCATCTCTGGTGCTGGCCGGATTGGCTGCCGACGGTGTTACCGAGGTATCCCGCGTATATCACTTAGACCGAGGCTACACCCGCCTCGAGGAAAAACTCAGTGGAGTAGGGGCAAGGATTGAGAGAGTCAGAGAGTAAGGA
>JASFKF010000243.1:0-4347 GCA_050118775.1 Syntrophobacterales bacterium | reverse complement strand
GAATAAGGGAGCTTATCTTGCCCCCCAGCTTTTTCTCCAGGTCAAAGATGGTCGCCTCATGGCCCTGTTGTCGCAATTGCCAGGCCACAGAGAGGCCGCCCGGGCCACCGCCGATAACCGCTATCTTTCTTCCTGACAGGGGTGGAAGTTCAGGCAGTTTGGCCTCCAGACTTGCTTTACCTAGGCTACTCACGTCCACCGGCGTCATGCCGGCCCACTGACGGGTACAGCCCTGCATGCAGAGATTGGGGCAAAGATAGCCGCAAACTGTAGCCGGAAAAGGCGTATAGGCAAGGGCCATGTCCACTGCCTCATCCACGCGACCCTCACGGATCAACCGCCAGCGATCGTGGACCGGGATGCCAGTAGGACAGCTTGCCTCGCATGGAGGAATGTATGCCTGGTTTTCCCACACCGGCACATAACGTCTAAGCTCGCCACTGGTGATTATCGGAATAGCACTGCGGTCAAGATCGGTGAGGTCACCAATGAGTCCTCCCTTCCCAAGCTCCTGGTCCCACACCTCCTGGCAAAATTCAGTCATGGAGCGCCGGGCTGCAAAACCCCTTTCCATGGGACTCCTAGCTTCCAGTAATTGCCACTGGTCCCGTTTAACTAGTTTTTTGTAAAGTTTGCTCTGATTGATTCTTTCCAGAAAAACCTTGAGATTTGCGGTCAACCAATCCCAGTCCTCGTCAGCTATGGGCACTAGCTTGGCGTCGTTCTGACTGAACCCTCCATGGGGGCCCCGGAAGAATATCTTGCCCGCCACCATTCCGACGCAGGGGCGGTATCCCAATACGTTCTCGGGGTTTTGCCCTTCATGGCCACAGACCACTGCAATACCACCAGCCATGAATTCAGCAAAATAATCCCCCACCGAACCCAAAACCCAGAGCTCCGGCGGATCAAATCGGGGGTTGTACTTGGTCATAGTCATACCCCGGGCACCAATGTTGCCGGCCACGTAGATCTTGCCCTGGGCCATGGCATTAGCGGTTCCATTGGTGGCATGCCCATGGATGGTGATCTCCGCTCCGGCATTGAGCCAACCAACATCATCGGATGCTGGGCCGAGAATCTCGATTCTGGTGTTGGCAAAACCCATGGATCCTGTTCTTTGGCCGGGTGAACCGGCAATTCTTATATTTAGCGGTTCATCTGGAGCCCGCCATAAACGGCCGCCAATTCCATGCTGACCAAAGGCCTCAACTTCTATATCGCGGTGCCCAGAAGAAACGGCAGCTTGGATTATTTCCTCCAACACCCGCGATGCAATCCGGTGGCCGTTTTCCATGCCCGATATTTGGTAAGGTTGTTGTTTCTGGTTCATGTTTATGTCTCCGAAAGGAAAAGACAGTAGTCAGTAGTAATTAAGCAATTCAAAATCCTTGCGCCTTGCGCCGTTTCGCTCTTGGGTCCTGACTTTCAACTGCTCTCCCCTGTGGTCTACAAAAAATAAGCTGTGGACTGACTTACACGACGAAACTTATATCCAACCGCTCGGCCGCTGCTTTGTCGTTGATGCCAATGGCATCGGACATGCCAATGGGTAAGGAGGTCGAGCGGCCCAAGGGCGCTAGAATCTTTCTCAATTCGGTGTCAAAGGAAAGAAATACATCCACCACCCGTTCGGCCACTTTTTCAGGATCCAGGCGGCGATATAGCCGGGGGTCCTGAGAGGTGATGCCCTTGGGGCAAAGGCCGACATTGCAGACATTGCAGCGGTCGGATTCCGAACCAATGCAGCCAGCAGCGGCCTGCATAATGTACTTACCAATTTGCACCGCACTTGCTCCCAGCATAATGAGGGCGGCGGCATTGGCTGCCAGGTTACCTTGTTTTCCCACCCCACCGGCGGCAATCAGCGGAATCTCGTTCTGCATTCCCACCTTGACCAGGTTCAGATAACAGTCGCGAATATTGCTGGCAATAGGGTATCCCATGTGATTCATGGAAACGTTGTAGGCTGCGCCGGTACCTCCATCTTCGCCATCAATGCAGAGGGCCCCCGCATAGGGGTTCCGGGTTAAATTATTGAGAACCGCAAGGGCAGTGGAGGTCCCAGAGATCTTGGGATAGACAGGCACCCGAAAACCCCAGGCCATATACATTGACTGGATCATCTTGGCCACTGATTCTTCGATGGAATACTTGGTCTGGTGCGTGGGCGGACTGGGGAGACTCACGCCAGCGGGAACTCCCCGGATAGCAGCAATGAGATTGTTCACTTTGTACCACATTAACAGGCCGCCATCGCCGGGCTTGGCCCCCTGGCCGTATTTGATTTCTATTGCACAGGGATCTTCCTTCATCTCCGGCAAGGCATGGATGATTTCATCCCAGCCGAAATAACCGCTGGCAATTTGCAAAATTGTGTACTTCAAGAAGCGGGAGCGCAACAGTCTTGGGGGGCATCCCCCTTCGCCTGTGCACATACGGACCGGCATCCCTAGCTCTTCATTGAGGTAGGCCACGCCCATTTGCAAACCTTCCCACATGTTGGGAGAAAGGGCCCCGAAAGACATGGAGCCAATCATCAGGGGATAAATCTCTCGCACGGGTGGTATCCAACCTTGTTCTCTCTGCAGTTGAAGGTTCTCTTCGGCTGGAAGAATTCGTCCCAGAAGTGTGCGCAGCTCAAATTCATGACGTCCAGCGTCAAGAGCGGGGTCAGTAAGCATGGAGATTCTGGTAAATTTGATTTGGTCAAGAATGCCGCCCACCACGTTTCTGCGACCCCCACGCCGGCGCGGTTGACCTCCCCGGTCCATGTGGTACTTGAGCTTGTCCACTTCGTCGTTCCGCTGCACCATTATGCATTCGTTGGGGCAGACCATAGAGCACATGCCGCAGCCGACGCAGGCGTAAGCAGGGTCAGTCCTCTGCCTGATGCCATAGAAGACCTTGTAGACGTTGGAGGGCTCTTTATCCAACCCCATGGGGGTTTGTACCAGCCTCTGGCGATGGACCCCCAATTCAATGGCATGAACAGGGCAGACGGCTGTGCATCGCCCACACAAGCTGCATCTGTCTTTCTGCCAGAGGATGTGCCAGGGCAGGTCCTTGGGGCTTAGTGTTGAAGGGGTAATAATTCCGTTTGCCGACATGTTTCAACCTCCCGCCGACTAGGGCGAATTACGGCTGTATCTAAATGCATTGGCTGAAAGTCCTGGCTCTTGTCCCGATCGGGAATTGCCGCATCCAGGCCACACATTTCCGATGAGATGGCGTAAAGACCGGGTTTACCTCCCACCACACCCGGCCGCAGTTTCTTACGGTCTTGAACTATAAACAAGGTTTTGTCCGGCAGGCATCCCATCACACAGTTCGGCCCATCTATGATCATTCTTCTACAAGTGTGCTTTAACTGCTTGAGGAAGGCTGCATTAGGATGGCTTTCCAGATCTTGATCCTGGAGAGGAGTGATTACATGCTTGTACATCTCGATTCCCAAGCCCAACCGATAGTGGAGAAAGTGAAGGATGTGGGTGAAGACTTCCGAATCTGATTGATAGCCCATGTAACCTGGGAATCCCCGGGAGGTAAGAAACTCCCTAATCGGGATAAAGGCGGTGTTCTCCCCGTTAGTCATGGTGGCAATCCCTTGGATGAAGAAAGGGTGGCAGGCATAGAGATTTATGGCGTAATTGGTATTCTGCCTCCCCTGAGCCAGCATCACCCTGGCTTGGAGTTCTTTGCGATCGAGCTGCAGATATTCAGCCACGGTCATAGGATCGCCAATCTCTTTGATCATGATCACATCGGGCCAAAAGCTGTAAACAATCATGTCTTCAGCTTCTTCTCCCATGCGCCGGAGTTGAAGGCGGATCATGAGTAAGCGATGCTTTATTTCAGCATCGCTAAGCCCTTCCCAGTCCTCGGGCAACTCATAAGCCCGGACAAGATAAATGTCCCGTTTGGGAACTCCGGGGGGTGGCCTCTTGGGAATCTTGATGGAAGTCTTGTACTTGGTCATGAAACCAACATCCATCATGAACCGATCCAGCTTCTTCAACCCTTCATTGCTGAAGATGCCAGAAAGAATCGGAGCACCGTTCAACTCTTCAAAGGGCCCTCCAAGATCTGAAAAGAAGAGGCCCACCCCGGAGCCATCATGCCCCTCCCGCATCACATCCAGTGCCTGGATGGCCATCATGGGAGACTGGGGCTCATCGCTGGTGACTGCAAACAAACGACACATAAGTCATTCTCCCTCTCTAGAAACAAATTCAAATTGGATGTGAGATGTGGGATGCGGGATTGCGAATTTCGGATTGCGGATTGCGAATTTTAAAAGCCGAAATCACCTATCTCATATCTCACATCTCACATCGCTTACAGGCT
>JASFKF010000242.1:0-4352 GCA_050118775.1 Syntrophobacterales bacterium | reverse complement strand
TCCATATGCTGATTATCGGTAGGGATATTACCGGGCTGGATGCTTTTGCCGGGAAAACACCCAGCTAGCGCAAATGCAATTAGGCACTAAGCATTAGGCACTTTGGGATCTGAGATGTGGGATGTGGGATTGCGGATTTTAAAATCGAAAATGCGATTTGAACGATTGACTCTATGAGCTCAGCGTTTTGCGACTAAATAGATATTGCCGCTGCTTTCTTCATAACTAGCCGTGCTTCTTCGAGCATTTTACCCTGAAACGTTTGCTTTAGCGCTTCCTCAAGCATCTCTGCTGTGATGGGATCACCATGCTGAGCTAGAAGATAAAGGGCCGCTAGGGCCATCTCCTTTTTCTTGATTCCTGCAGCTTTGAAATCTACTTCCAGGATTTCTCCATGGCTCGGAGGGATTTCAACTCCGGCCGTCAGAATGATTTGCCCCCCCTTTTTCATTTTCTCAAATAGTTCCCAGCACCTACGCACTCCCTCATGGGCAAGGGCGATGATCACCTGAGGCTGTTCTACCCCCGTATAGGTGATGACCTGGGGTGATACAATGATCTCGGTGACAGAGGGCCCTCGCATGACTGTGATATGGAAGTCATTCTTCTGGCTAACATTCATGCCGGCTAAAATGGCCGCGCGACCCAAAAGGCCGCCCGCGGTTATTACCCGTTGCCCGGCACTGCCTAAAAAAACCACCTCCCGTCGTTCCCTGACCGTTGGCTCAAAGATCCTTTCCGTTCCCTGCCAGTGAACTTCTCCCCTATCCCTAGCGGCCGCTTCCCGGTAATGGCTGGAGTATTCTCTCCGTACATTTGTAGACACAACCCCCTGATAAGGCGGCAGTTTTTCTATGGCCGCCTCGATTTCTTTAGGGGATAAGGGGTTCTTTTTCATGTAGCGGGCAGGGCAACCCCCCCATATATCCACAACTGCAAACCCTTTATAGGAGATGGCCTGTTTGAGCAGTTCTGGAAGGTCCTTGCGGTAGGCCGAAGACCGCGCCACGAAGGGCGCCCCAGCACAGGCTGCAACATGGCACAAATCGAATGGCTTTTCCAAGACATTGAGAAAACTGGAGGACACGGATGCGTGTTCAGGTGTGGTGCAGGAAAACTGTCCCCCAGTCATGCCGAAGTTGAAATTGTTCAACACCAATAGGGTGAGGTCTATATTTCTGCGGCAGGCAGCAAGAAAATGCGCTCCTCCTATTCCCAGCCCACCATCACCCATGGTTACTATCACTTTAAGATCCGGCTGCGCCAACTTGATCCCAGCTGCATAGGTAAGAGCGCGACCATGGAGACCATGAAATGCATGGGTATTAAAAAAGGTGTCAAAAAGCCCGGAACAACCAATATCGCTTACGATAACCACCTCACTGCCTCGGAGGCCCAGCTTCTGGAGAGCCCGGTCCAAGACATGGACACTGCGGTCGTGAGAACAACCGGGGCAAAAGAGCGGGGGGCGATCGGGGTTAAGGAGGCTATCCACCCAACACCTCCTCAATGATTTCTGAGGGCGAGATTAATTGACCAGACATTTTTCCATAAAAATCAACTCTTTGGTTGCAAAGTACTCTCCGAATCTCCTGGACGTATTGGCCCAGATTCATTTCTACTACCAGAATTCGCTCCATGCCGGCCGCAGAAGCGTGGAGTACTTGTTCCGGAACCGGCCACAAGGTCTTTAGAACCAAAAGAGATACAGGGATGTTTTGCCTTTCAAAAAGCTCAGCAGCTGCGGCTCTCGCTGCTCCAGCTGTTATCCCGTAGGTCACGATTAAGGTGCGAGCCCCCTCTCTTTCCTCCAAATCGAAGTAGCTAAATGATGCTATATTGGCTTCGACTTTTTTCTGTAGCCTTTCGACCCCTGACTGAATCTCCGAAGGATCAGTTGTAATGTATCCGTCTGGTCCATGGGTGGATGAAGTCTGTCTCACTAAGATAGGCCCGCCAATGGGAAGGAATGCAGGAACGTCCTCTCCACGATTTGCTTGAAAAGGCAAAAAGGGGCCAGATTCGTGGAAAGTGCGATCTACGATTGGCGGTTTTTCGACTCTCTCCATATCCAGAGTCTGACTGGTCATCCCTATCTCTTTGTTGGAGGCTATAAATACTGGGCAACGAAACTTCTCGGCGAGATTGAAAGCATGCACCGTCAGGGTAAAGCAATCACTTACATCTGCTGGGGCAAGGACGATAACCGGCAAGCCGCCGCTGCATCCCCAGCGCATAAACTGAACATCCGAATCTGCGCCTCGGGTAGCGGAACCGGTTGACGGTCCCTGACGCATTATATTGACAATTACTATGGGAATTTCGCCTGCAATGGCAAAGGAGATGTTCTCACTATAAAGGCTGAGACCTGGGCCAGAGGTAGCAGTCATGACCTTCATGCCCGCCATAGAGGCACCGAGACAGTAGCCGATTGAGGCGATCTCGTCCTCACCCTGCAGAACAGTGCCCCCGACTGCGGGCAGGGTCTCGAGCATAACTGAAAGAAGAGTGCTCGCGGGAGTGATGGGATATGAGGCGAAAAACCTGCAGCCCCCATACAAGGCTCCCATAGCCACCGCCTGGTTTCCGTCTATGAAAAGTAAGGCCATTTGTCTAAGTCAGCCCTTCAGAAATGATTAATCCTTCAGTTTATTTTGTGAACACCTTTTTCAACTAGACACTATGCACTAGGGACTAAGCACAGCCTCAGCGACATTCAAGTAGTGCCTAGTAGGTGCGGCTAGCTGGCGGCTTACTCTATACCGAATTCAATCCCTTGAGCCAGGGGCATCTCCCTGGACCAATTGATAGTGCAGGTCTGTCTGCGCATGTAGGTCTTCCAGGCATCAGAGCCGGATTCCCGACCGCCTCCGGTGTCTTTCTCCCCACCAAAAGCACCACCAATTTCAGCGCCTGAGGTGCCGATGTTGACATTTGCTATACCACAGTCACTTCCCATGTGACTCAAGAAAATCTCACTTTCATGGAGATCATTGGTGAAGATTGCCGAGCTCAACCCTTGAGGCACGTTGTTTTGATATTGGATTGCTTCTTCCAGAGTATCATAGGGAATCAGGTAGAGAATGGGGGCAAAGGTCTCCTCTTGAACGATGGGATATTCGTTGCGGGCCTCACAGATGCATGGGGTCACATAGGTGCCAGCATCGTAGATGCCACCGGATAAGATTTCTCCACCGTAGAGTATCCGCCCGCCTTGGCCTTTAAGTTCTTCAAGGCCTTTTTGCATGTCTTGCACTGCTTGACCATCGATGAGTGGCCCCATGAGCACGCCATCTTCCAGGGGATTGCCAATAACCACCTGTTTGTAGGCCTGAATGAGAGCCTCGGTGAGGGGACTAAAAATCTCTTTGTGGGCGATAACGCGGCGAATAGTAGTACACCGCTGACCTGCGGTACCCACGGCCCCAAATAGGATGGCCCTTATTGCAAGATCCAGATCCGCCTGGGAGCTGACGATTACCCCGTTGTTACCCCCCAATTCAAGCAGGGATTTTCCCAGCCGGTAAGCCACCACTTGTCCCACGTGACGGCCCATGGCTACGCTGCCAGTGGCGGAGATGAGAGGCAACCTTTTATCTGCAATCAACCTTTCTCCCACCTCATTTCGACTCCCAATAACCACATTCAGAATGCCCTCCGGAAGGTCATTCTCCTGCAATACTCTGCTTATGATTTTGCTAAGGGCAAGGGCAGTTAAAGCTGCCTTACTCGAAGGTTTCCAAACTACTGTGTCTCCCGCCACCAGGGCGATCATGGCATTCCAGGACCATACCGCCACCGGGAAGTTAAAAGCCGTAATCACCCCTATTGGCCCTAGTGGATGATATTGCTCATACATTCGATGTCTGGGGCGCTCACTATGCATGGTCAGACCATAGAGCATCCGCGACTGGCCCACGGCAAAATCGCAGATATCTATCATCTCTTGAACTTCGCCCTCGGCCTCTGCCCTAATTTTACCCACTTCAAGGCTCACGAGAGCGCCCAATTCTTGCTTCCGTGCTCGCACTGCAATGCCAATTTGTCTAACGATATCACCACGCTCCGGCGCTGGCACCATGCGCCACTCTTGGAAGGCAGCCTTCGCCCTGGCAGCCACCTTGTCATAATCAGCCGCTGAAGCCTGCCGAACCCTGCCAATAATCTGACCATCTATGGGGGATACTGACGCCAATATATCTCCCCCACATTCCAGCCAGGCCGTTCCCGTTCCTGCCCCGGGGTTCACATCCGACACACCAAGATCTTTCAACATATCTTTCATGGTCTACTCCTGATCCGGCCGCCTTAAGGCATAGGGCAAAAAGCTTAAGGCTCAAGGAATCAAACCA
>JASFKF010000241.1:0-4360 GCA_050118775.1 Syntrophobacterales bacterium | reverse complement strand
GTCATTAATGAAAACCGAAGCGGTAATGTGCATGGCATTAACCAAAACGAGTCCTTCTCTGATTCCACTCTCCCTCAAGCATTGTTCAACTTGGGGAGTTATGTTGATGAAGGCCCGGCGGGAGGGCACTTCAAACCAGAGTTCTTTACGATAACTTTTCATCACCACACCATCCCTTTCGTTTTTAGGCCAAACCCAAGGCTGACCATTTTTCAGCTAATTTGCGGCATACCTTGCCAGACCCGGTGTGAGGTGTCAAGGCAAACACTGCCCGGTTGTCTGGTAAATGATTTTAATATAGACTTCAGCGGATCCAGCCTCTCTGAGCCACGGACGTAAACTATAACATGGTGGGCGAGGGTTTTAGGGGTTGACAAATTTCCAAAGAAAGGAAATAGATTCACCAATTATTGGCGCATTTTGTGCAATCTTATGTGACATCTAAAGCGAAGTTGATTATCATTCTAGCCATCTCAATGCGAATCTGCCCGGACTGGAGAGAAATTATATGGCTACTATTAGGTTGGCAACGATTATGGAAAAATGGATGAGAACTTGTGCCAGTGCTATTTTGTTCCTGATTCTGCTTTCTCCTATCGGAGTTTATGGCTCAGGGGACGTTTTCGGCAATTTGCCTGAGCGACTTATCGCTGATGGAATTGATCCTGATCTAGTAAGGTCGATTTACCAGAGCCCCAAGGCAAAGGTGGAGCTCGAGGTAGTAGCTGGAAACCTGGTTCGAAGTGAAGCAACCCTTGATTATGGGCAATTTCTCTCGCCTTATGCGGTAAATAAAGCAGCCCGTTACCTGAAGCGCTACGGAAAAACCCTGGAGGAGGCCAAGCGAAGTTTCGGGGTTGAGCCAGAGGTGGTGGTTGCAGTTCTTATGGTAGAGACTGCTCTGGGCACCTATCCGGGCAAGTATCTTACGGTCAATGTGCTTTCGACCATGGCAGCTTCCGAAGACGGAGAGATACGGGAAAAGGTCCTTGCCAGCCTCACCGAGGAACAACGCAATATGCAAGCACCAGAGGTCATAGCCAAACGTTTGACCAAACGGGCTACCCGAGGTTACCGAGAACTGAAGGCATTAATGAATTACCTAAACAGCAACGGCATTGATCCTTTCAGTGTTAAGGGATCCACTGAAGGGGCAATTGGCATACCGCAATTCTTGCCATCCAATATTGAATACTATGGTCGGGACGGTGACGGTGACGGCCGCATAGATCTCTTCAACCACCATGACGCCATCGTTAGTGTTGCCTCTTTCCTTCGAGCTCATCGCTGGGGAAAGGCCCAGGGGCATTCGGGGAAGAAGAAAGTGCTCCTATACTATAACCGCAGCACCTATTATGCCGACACAGTCTACACTCTCGCCCAGAGACTAAACGGCAAAAAACCTCTCTAAAGATTTTTGATCTTAGATTATAGATTCTGGATACTGGATCCTTGATGCTCGTACGTGAATCAATCTTCGGCAGGAAAAGACGCTTGCTCTGCCGGATTCTGACTTCTGGCCTCTTACTCTATGCCCTATGCCCTATGCTCTATGCCTTCTAAAATCCGCAATCCCAAATCTAAATCCTCTCGACTCTCCTAAAAGTATCTGCTATCTTTGCCGCGATTGAAATTAGCCTGGATATGGCACCCTTCGCTTGCTATGACCGTGAAACTGGGAACTCGCTTGTTTTAGATGCCGCTTGCGGTGCGGGACTGAGCCTCCGGCCCGTGGGGCCTACACCCCGGAGGGCGAAGCTCAGCGAGCGCCAATAATATGAATATCTTTCCGTACGCTTTCGGATTAGATGCTCCCGCAAACGTTCTACTCATTTACTGTAGGGGTGGTTGATGATTGTTGGTTTGGATGTTGGTGGCACACACACTGACGTGGTGGTAATTCAGGGAAAAGAGATCCTCTGCAAGGTCAAAGTACTTACTGACGAGGAAGATCTCCTCAAAACCGTATGCTTCGGAGTTATTCAAGCCATACAGGGACTAGAGGTTCAATCCATTGAGCGAGTAGTGGTTAGCACTACCTTGGCCACGAATGCCATTGTGCAGGATAAAATAGAGCCAGTGGGAGTACTTGTTGCCAGTGGTCCAGGGATTAACCCCTGGGCCTATGTCATTGGTGAACACTACTATCCAGTCAGTGGTGCAGTTGATCACAGAGGGATAGAACTGGCGTCAATCAATGACGTGGAAGTATTAGAGATTGGCAAGGAACTGAGTTACAAGAATATCCCCAACCTGGCATTGGTGAGTAAGTTTAGCGTTCGCAATCCCGGCCTCGAATTCAAAATGCGCGATTTGTTGGCGGACAACTTTCAGAGTGTTACCCTGGGTCACAAACTATCCGGCCATCTCAATTTCGGTCGACGCATTGCCACAGCCTACCTCAATGCTGCGGTGACCCAAATCAGCCGCAAATTCTACAATGCGGCCAAAGGGTGCATGGAGAAAGAAGGAATCCGGGTGCCATTGGAAATACTCAAGGCAGACGGGGGCACTATGGCCCAGGAGGTTACAGAGCAATACGCGGTTGAGACCATTCTCTCTGGACCGGCGGCTAGTGTTATGGGTACGCTTACTTTTGCAGATCAAACAAAAGAAGAAGTGGTTTTGGACATTGGTGGTACCACTACCGACATAGCTATACTGGTGGATGGGGTGCCTTTACTAAAGCCTTTGGGAATAAGGATGGGGGGCTTTAACACCCTGGTGCGGGGCCTCCGAACTTTTTCCCTGGGTGTGGGGGGCGACAGCTGGGTGAGGCTGGAAGGCGGAGAACTTAAAGTTGGACCCGAGAGGAAGGGCCGGGCTCTTGCCTATGGCGGCCCGGAGCCAACCCCGACTGACGCCTTGATCGCCCTGGGTTTGGCTCAAGGCGGTCAAAAGCGGCGAGCTATCGAGGGAATTGGCAGGCTGGCGGAACGAATGGGTGAGAGCCTGGAGGAAACTGCGGAACAAGTGGTTTCCAAAACCTGTGCTCTAATTCTCGAGACGGTGAACGCGCTGGTGGAAAGAGTAAACCAGCAGCCAGTTTATACCATTCACGAACTGCTAGAAGGACGACAGGTGAACCCCTCAGGTTTGATAGTTATTGGGGGTCCGGCGAAAGAGCTTGCTCCAAGGCTAGAGAGCATGAGTGGTTGGCAGGCTAGAGTACCTCCTGACTACGATGTTGCTAACGCTATCGGCGCCGCCATGGCCAGAACCACCTGTGAGGTAACAGTAATGGCTGACACGAATCGCCGCTACGTTATCGCTCCGGAGGAGGGCTATGTGGACACAATTGACTGGCGAGCCACCAAAAAGGAAGTAATAAGAATTGCTTTTGACCTTTTACGGAAGAAGGCCTTACGGTTGGGGGCTCGTGAAGAGAATCTGCAAATGGAGTTACTGGAGGATCACGAATTCAGGATGGTACAAGGATTCTACCCCGTGGGACGGAATATCCGGGTGAGGGCTCAAGTCAAGCCGGGTCTCATCAGTCCCTATAGTGAGGCGGGTGCATGAAAGCGAAGAGAAAAACAGGTCTAGTTTTTTTCCCGGCCTTTGACTGGGCTATCAGTGAGACCCATCCAGAAAGGGAAGAACGTCTGCTCTACACTCAAGACCAGATATTCGAAGAGGGTATTTTGGACATCGAGGGGTTGTTGGAATTCAATCCTTCGCTGGCGAGCACCAAGGAGGTGGGGCGTGTCCACTTTTGTGTGCCGAAAATGGAATCTGTAGTTACCGAAAGCCACTACATTTCTGCCGGAGGATGCATCACCGTTGCTGAGGCGGTCCTCGAGGGCAAGGTGGACTGTGGTTTCGCTTTGGTAAGGCCGCCAGGACACCATGCAATGCGGGTGGTCCACGGGGCTAGAGGGTTTTGCAACATTAACAACGAAGCCATAATGATAGAGCACATGCGCCAAGCCTACGGGATAGAGCGTGTGGCTATTGTGGACACGGATTGCCACCATGGAGACGGTACTCAGGACATCTACTGGCATGACCCGGACACACTTTTCATTAGTATGCACCAGGATGGTAAAACCCTCTATCCTGGTTCCGGCTTTCCCCGGGAGATGGGTGGGCCCAACGCTCTTGGAACCACGATAAACATACCACTGCCACCCAAGACCTCCGAGGAAGGGTTTCTCTATGTGATGGATCGGGTAGTTTTACCCATATTGGAAGAATTCAAGCCCGAGATCATTGTCAATTCAGCAGGCCAGGACAATCACTACAGCGATCCCATTACTGCGATGAACTTCTGCGCCCACGGTTATGCAAAACTAACAGAGATGCTCAAGCCCCACATCGCTGTGCTTGAAGGAGGCTATTCCATTGAGGGGGCCTTACC
>JASFKF010000240.1:0-4366 GCA_050118775.1 Syntrophobacterales bacterium | reverse complement strand
GCAGGACCTCCATCCCATCTATACCGGGCATCTTCAGGTCCAGGACCATGACGTCTGGCTCCTGGTCTTCCACGTAGGAGAGGGCCCCCTCACCGTCAAGAACGGTATCCGAGCGCAGGTCGCGCATTTTTAGCCTTTCTGCCAAAGCCTTGACAAATTCCTCCTCATCATCCACCAGCAAAACTTTCATGTCTTTCATGCTTACTCCTCCTTTTCGAGAGTGGATGTCTCCCCTTTCACCTCCTTAAGAATCTGCTTGGCACCGTTGAAATCGCCCGATTCGGCTAATGTAGCAGATACCATAAGATCTTCAAGCCTTTTCCGGATTGATTTCTTTCTCTTGCCCTTCTTGGACTTCTTCTTCGCTCCAGCCTCTCGCAATTTGGCCAGGAGATCCTCGAGGTCGAAGGGGATCAACAGGTCGGCAAAAGCACCCCGTTTCATGCCCTCGATTGACCAGTGGATGCTTGAAGGACTCGTCAGGGTGATGAATTCGGCCAACGTTTTTGTCTTCCTGATGGAATCAAAGATTCTAATGCCATTAATCCCAAGATCGCTGAAATTTATAACCACCACATCAATGTCATCACTCTGCAAAATGGCAAGTGCCTCGAGGGCTGTCTGGGCAAGGCTGACCGCCACTCCCTGAGAGCAGATACGCTCGGACAGTGTCCCCATAAATCTTGAGTCCTCGCCAATGAGCAGGACATTCTCGCTCAAGATATTTAAACTCCCTCTTGCTGAGAGCCTTTCCACTGTTTCGGCTGATCACGTTATTCAAATTACCTTTAAGCACTTACCGGGACCAGGCCGGACCAGATCCTCACACCCGCCAGTGGAGAATCCTCTAAGGGGATAGAGCCGACCCAAACTTTAACACCGGGAAGTTCAAGACGAGGTGCTTTTGCCTGTCTGCCTCTTACTTGCAGGAACTCCCTGGCCGTATCAGCTAGTCCGGCCTCGGCGAAGGTGATTGCGGTCATCACATCATCCAAAGCCGTCTTTTTCCTCCTCGATGCCTTAGAGCCCACAAAATACAAAGCAGTTTCAGGCTCGTTTGCCTCGGCGAGGGTGATTGCAGTCATCAAATCTTCTAATCTTTTTCTCAGACCTTTCATTACCATTCTCCTTTTTCCGCAATGATCTTTTTATATACCATTTAGCAATGACCATGCCATACAATTTTTTATAGTTATTATAATTAGTTATATTCATCGGTGATTCCCGAATGGTTTATTATGTTTCAATTTAAATCAATAGGTATTGGTTTAAATTGTCTCATATTAAATCATAAGGGAAAAAGATGGGGCTGCGATCTGTGGGGTGGCCCTAATTGGACGGGATCATATCTAGGTCACACGTTCAGGAAAGGAGAGCACTACCTTGTTCAGTCCCCCGTCTTCTTGCTCAGCACCAATGGTGCCGCCCAAAAATTCTACGGTCTGGGCCAATATGGCGAGGTCTGAATCGCGGTGTTCTCCCTCAGCTGAAGGGCTGACAGATAGGAGTGCTCGCATCTCGTCTGCGGTAACCGTCCCTTGGTCTGTTACCGTCACCTGGAACATTTCTCCGGACCGACGAGTCTTCACCCTTACCGCAGCCTCCTTTGGGGAGCAATTTATGGCCCGTTCGATGAAGCCAAAAATTACATAAAGAAGGCGAAAGGGGTCGCTCAGGAGGTGCAAGGGTGCAGATTCCAGCTGTGTTTCAAGGGTTACCCGACGGAGGTTGGCAAATCTTTGGGCCAGAATAACAGTTTGGTTGACCGTCTCATTGAGATCCACTTCTGCCAATGATTTGTCCATGCTGTGAGCGAACTGGTTCAAACGTTTGACGATATCCGCACTCCTCTGTACCTGTTCCTCTATGGAGGCCATCAAACTGGTCAATCGACTGTACTGTGGTAAGTCGTCGGACCCTTCTTTTCGCAAAAGATCTCCCATGAGCCCAACTGACTCGTTGATAATGGCAAGAGTGTTTTTGATCTCATGGGAAAGGCTGGCAGACACTTTGCCCATGAAACCTATCTCTTTCACCCTGTAGAGTTCTTCAACCTTTTTATCCATGGCTTCAACCAGCGCCCACGCTTTTTGCGGCTTCTTTCATTTTTTCCAACATTTCTTCTATGTCCACCGGCTTGATCAAGTAATCGAAGGCACCCAACCTCATTCCTTCAATACCCTCCCTGGTGGATCCATGGCCTGTCAGAAGGATGACCTGTGTATCCGGGTGGGTCGACTTGATTTGCCTCAGAACTTCTAGTCCACCCAACCCCGGCATCATCACATCGAGGATTACCACCTCGAATTCCTTTTCCACCAGCCTGGCCAAGGCTTCTTCCCCGTTTAGCGCGCTATCCACCTCGATACCTCGTAACATGAGTCTCTCTGAAAGGGCCGAGACAAATTCTTCTTCGTCGTCAACCAGCAACACTCTGTATTCTGCCATCTTCGGCTCCTATGCCATCTTACATTTATGAGGAAGAACTACCGTGAAAGTGCTACCTTTTCCTATCTCGCTTTCTACTTTGATGTCACCACCGCATTTGGCAACAATGCCATAAGAAATGGACAGTCCCAGACCGGTACCTTGCTCTTTACCCCTCGAGTAAAAGGGATCAAATATGTGTTTCAGGTCATCCGGGTGAATACCACGGCCGTCGTCGGCGATGGTAACTTCAACAACGCCCGGTTCTGTCTCATTTTCTCTGGTAGAAATGGTTATGTTTCCCCCGTCTTCCACCGCTTCAAAGGCATTGTTAATGATGTTCAAGAAAACTTGCTGCAGCTGACCCCTGTCATGGGCGATGGGGTCGATATCCTGGGCAAGGTTGAGAGTCACCTTGATATCTCGATGGAAGGCCTCCTTCTCCAGAAACCCCAGCACCTCTTGCACTAACTCGTTGATGTATATCGTCTCAACCTTCACATCCATGCGCTTGGCAAATCCGAGAAGCCGATGAGTGATTTCCCGACAGCGGTTGACCGACCTCAAGATGGAATCAACCTGCAACAGCAACTTCTCCCGGTCTTGGTATTCCTTTGAGAATTCCACCAAGTCTTTAAGCAAGCCTGCTTTTTCGTTGATGATGGCCAGGGGGTTGTTGATCTCATGAGCCACACCAGCGGCCAGCCTCCCCATTGAAGCCAACTTGGCAGTGTGTTCCACTTCAATATAAACGGACTCACGCTTCTGATCGGCTTCGCGGATTCGATCTACCAAAAGGGCGGTAGTCCTGAGAGAGACTATGAGAATGACCGCCACACTGACCACGAGGACCAGGAGAAGTTCGCTTTTCAAGGTAAACCAGCCGGCCATCACCTCGCCGGGCTCCTTGATCAGAACGAGAATAAAATTGGCACCCCGCAGGTAGGCGTATCCTAGCAGGTGTTCTCCATGCTCGTCCTTCGTTTTGGTTATAACCGCTTCCTGACTCATTGGTGGGATTGGAAGATGAACTTTTTCCAGGACGTTACCGTGGTATCGCGAGGGTGTCTGCAGCACACCTTCGCTATCGATGAGAAACAAATCGCTCCCAGGTCTGAGGGCGATGGTGCTAATGAGCTGGTTGAATTTCTCGGTGTCAATGGTGGCGCGCAAAACGTAAAAATCACCTTTGACCTTATCCCGCTTGATGGCTATGACGAAGTGGGGAAATTTTCGGTATCCCAGGAAAACGTTACTCACGTGGACCCCACGAAGCTGTACCTCCTGAAACCAGTCTTGATCTTTGTAATTCTTCCCCTTCAATTCATAGGGCCCGGAGTAGCTTCGCTGCAAACCGGAAGAGTCGATGAGACCGAGGTCTACAAACTCCGGGAATTCTGCCTTAAGGCTCTGAAAAATCCCATTGAGACGGTCCTGGTTACTCAATTCCTCAAAAGTGCGCTCTCGGATCAGCAATCTCAGGGTGGACTCCCGCTCGCTCAGGAAAAGCTCGAGGGTGTGTTTGGTGCTGGTGATCAACCTGCTCAGCGGTTTAACGATTTCTTCCTTGAGCACACTCTGATACTGATAATAGTTGATTGCCGCCATGAGCAGCAGAGGAATGATGGCAGTGGCGCAGACAATTAAAACAAAATTCTTGCGCAGAAGACTGTACCGTTCAGGCCCTTCCCCGTAGTGGGGAAAGTCCTTCAACCCTCTGGGCATCAACCGTCGAAACTTTTGCCAGATACCGCCCATCTTCAATAACCTTGAAAGTTTATCTACTCAGGATTGCTCCGGCCTCGAGTCTACCATCCTTGGCAAACTCTAGGGCCAAGTTGTACGGTCCTATTACCGAATCGATAACCGTAACCTTTTTCCAGGTGAGATACTGGAAATACTCTTCCTCGATCCCACCGCAGATTACCGCGGTGATCCC
>JASFKF010000239.1:0-4373 GCA_050118775.1 Syntrophobacterales bacterium | reverse complement strand
CACGTCATCGTGCGTGGCATTGAGCGGAGTAAGATTGTCAAAGACGACCAGGATCGCTACAATTTCATCTCTCGCCTTGGGTCATTGGCTAAGGAAACGGGAACTGCCATTTACGCCTGGGCTCTGCTATACAATCATGCCCATATCCTGCTTCGCAGCGGTGCGGCGGGTCTGCCAACACTCATGCGGAGGCTGCTCACCGGTTATGCCACATCCTTTAACAATCGTCATCGACGCCACGGGCATCTATTTCAGAACCGATATAAGTCCATCGTTTGTGAGGAGGATCCCTATTTCAGAGAACTGGTCCGCTACATTCATCTGAACCCCCTTCGCGCCAAGCTAGTTGATTCTCTTGGTAAATTAGAGCGCTATAAATGGTGCGGGCATGCGGTGGTGTTGGGCCGTCGAAGCAACGACTGGCAGGATAGAAACTATTTACTGCAGTGGTTTGGCAACAAGGAAGGTGAGGCTCGGAAGGCATACCGGGAGTTCGTAAAGGAAGGAATCGGTCAGGGACGCCGGCCCGAGCTGGTCGGCGGAGGATTGGTCCGTTCCATGGGCGGCTGGTCAGTTGTAAAGGCCATGCGGCGCTTAGGTGTCAAGGAAATGGGAGATGAGCGCATATTGGGCAGCGGGGAATTTGTCGAGCAACTCCTCGAGGAGACAAGTCAAAAAATCAGGCATCAGATACCCACCCAAGACGTGGTTGATCGTGCCGAGAAAGAGATACGAGCTGCCTGCAAAAAAGAGAATATTGAGGTGACTGTACTTCGATCAAATAGCCGAAGGCGTTCTGTATCAAGGCTAAGAGCAAATCTAGCTATGAAGCTCGTGCAGGAGCTAGGGCTTTCTTTAGCGGAAACCGCTCGACAATTGGGTCTATCCACCTCCGCAGTTGCACAGATATTGAGAAGAAACAAATAAGTACAATTTGTAAACAACGTCCCCTATATAAGAGAGCAGATGATTTATGGCACTGCCTCTTTACTACACCTATATGTACATAACCATTATGGTTAGATCTGATTGATTCTCCTCAAAGTCCTTAACGAAACCTCTCAGAGAGGCGATCTCGTTGAAACCTAGCTTTCTAAATATGGTACGGGTTTCCACCGAGGTGGGTGCGATCTCTGCGGTGAGCTGCTCTAGACCAAAGTAAGCAGCTATCTCTATCAATTCTTGAATAAGACGAGTGGCTAAACCCTTTTGCCGGTATTCAGGATCATTGGTGATACGGATTTCTCCTTGATGTTTTGTCCAACCAATCTGATTGAAATGTACGGTGGCATTGGCCACAATCCGTCCTTTATCCAGAGCGAGCATTGGCAAGACCACATCATAGTCCAAATCGTAAATCCAGTTTTCAATTACCTTGGGGTCGGTAACGTCATCCTTCAAGCCCATTCTATCCTTGGGGGGTATTTTCAAAAAATACTCGTGCAAAGCCTCCTGGTCTTCTTTTCTAAGAGGCCTTAGAGTGAGTTCGGTTCCATCCCTCAAAGTTGCTTTCTTGGGATATTCATAAAGAATCATGTTCCATCAACCTCCGTTTGTTATGATTGCACTCGTTCGCTCATAGAATAAGTGCAATGGGTGGTGCTGGATGTGGGATATGCGATATGAGATATGTGAAATTAAGGTAAAAAATTAAACAATCTCACATCCCATATCTCACATCGCGGAAGCGTCTCTCTTAGAATCTCGGCCGATGAATTGCGTCAACCGCCTAATAATACCACTCCCGTTCTACTATGCAGGCAATACCCATGCCGGCGGCCAAACCTACCTTAACATCCCTCCTTTGCATCTCATAGAGAAGGGTTGTCAATATCCTCGCCCCACTGGAACCCATGGGGTGGCCCAGGGCAATGGCACCTCCATTGACATTAACTATTTCTGGATCAAGGTTCAATTCTCGCAAGGATACAATGGACTGAGCGGCGAAGGTCTCATTTAATTCAACCAATTCTATTTGCCTGTCGATTCCTGCCCAGACTTTATGGAGAGCGCTTCGGACCGCATAGATGGGACCATAGCCCATTAACTCA
Source organism: Syntrophobacterales bacterium (assembly GCA_050118775.1). Lineage (GTDB taxonomy): Bacteria > Desulfobacterota > Syntrophobacteria > BM002 > BM002 > BM002. Next base: position 2,322 of record JASFKF010000239.1, on the reverse strand, counting down.
GGTTCGGACCAGTGATAATCATAGCCAGTTAGTTTGGCCATTGGCTTAATCCCCATCTTAAAGGCCTTTTCTGCACTCATTATTAGAAGAGCTACAGCCCCATCAGCTACCGCTGAGCTGTTCCCTGCGGTTATGGTCCCACCTTTACCAAAGATAGGCTCCAACTGGGCCAAGGTCTCAGGGGTGGCACCGAATCTGGGATTCTCATCTGTATCACAAGTAAGTGGGTCTCCTTCTTTCTGGCGGACTTTGACAGGCACTATTTCATCCTTGAAGCGCCCGGCAGTAATTGCTGCTTCTGCTTTTTGATGGCTCCTTGCAGCGTATTCGTCCTGTTCCTTCCTGCTGATGCCGAACTTTTCTCCAACATCTTCAGAGGTTATACCCTTCCTGCTATCCCCAAGGGAGCACCAAAGGCCATCTCGAATCATTATGCCAATGGCACCCTCGGACTCTGTTGGAGGTGGGCCAGAGGTTTTCTGCAGTAGGAAGGTTGCCTCGCTCATATTTTCCATGCCCCCGGCGACCACAATTTCCGCGTCGCCGGATTTTATCGTCTGAGCAGCCAAGAATATCGACTTCATACCTGCGCCGCAAACTTTGCTCACCGTAAAAGAAGGGCTATATTGGCTTATGCCAGCACGGACTGCAGCTTGTCCTGCCGGATTTTTGCCTAGCCGTGCTTCCAGCACATTACCCATGATCACCTCATCAACCTTATCAGGCCGAATCTTGGCTCTGGCGAGGAGTTCTTTCACCACAATTTCCCCTAACTCAGCAGCGGGTAAGGAACTCAGCTTGCCTCCGAATTTACCTATGGCGGTGCGAACAGCACTGACTATTACCACCTCTCGCATATACGCTCCTTCGTCTCCCCTAATCCTGACGGCTTCGTAAAAAGTCCATCTGCGGTGTTGCGCTTCATCTTTCGTCACTGCGGCGCACGCTTAAGTGCGCCTCATTCCAAAAGATTTGCGCGCCTTGCATCTGGAGCTTTTTCCTGTGCCGTATCATGATAGTGTTCATACGACAGCATCAATCCTGGCTTAGATCCTTAACCAGGACAGCAATATCTTGATAATCGCCTCGATGGACATCTTTGACAAAATTCTTCAGGGTGGCTACCTGGGTGAAGCCATTTTTTTCAAATACCTTTATGGCATCGGTCTGGGAGGCAATGACCCGAGCCGAAAGCTTGTCCAAGCCAGCCGCGCGGGCGAGACTTGACAGTTCCTCTACCAGACGAGACCCCAAGCCGCGCTGCCTTATCTCCGTTGAGATAGTGACCCGTATTTCACCCACGTGCTTTTCCCAGCCAGTGGTTTGCCTGTGGAGAGTGGCGTTTGCCAGAATCCTGCCTTCATACTCGGCCAAAATCGGTAGAACCTTGTCATAATTGATCTCTCGACACCATTTCTCAACTAATCTTCTGTCAGTTGGATCGTCACGCAAGTATCTCAGGTCCTCTTCAGGAAGGGAGACAAAAAACCTGTAAAGACCCTCCAGATCGTCCGCGATCATCGGCCTGAGGCTGCAACTGAAACCGTCTTTCAGTTCCACCTCTTTAGGATATTCTTGCAGCATATCTCCTCCTCAATATTACCAAGTCCCACGCTCAGTAGAGGTCATCACTATTTAGTGGTAATGGGAGTTTAGTTTTACACGAATTTGATTCGAAGAGTTAACAAGGTTCACCTTGCCTGTCAATCAGAAAAAAGCCCCTGATCACCATCAAGGCATCATCTGCCGTTCGACAGGCTCACGGCCCTGAGCAAAGTCGAAGGGCGGCGTTGCCTTCGATCGCTCCTCCTTGCGGCGTATTACCCCATACGGTTCAGTCGTCGCTCCTCAGCGCCTTGCATCTAATACCTTACTGGTGATCAGGAATACTCCATAAGCAGCTGATTTCAAATCTGATAACTAAATTAGACGGTGGATTTGGACAGCCACCATCACCCACTTCAACCTCTAAGTTCCGTAAGATTCCTCCAGTGAGTAGAAAAGAGCCGCAACAGAGCAAATGGCTCGATGGAAATCTTCAAGAGAGAAACGCTCGTTGGGCGAGTGGGCCCCGTCATCTGGGCTACCCCATCCCAAAAGAAGAATGCTATCACAGTCGAGCACCTCTTTGAACAGGCCCACTATGGGGATAGAACCACCTTCTCGAATGAATACTGGTTTCTTGTCAAAGCCAAATTCGATGGCCCTGGCAGCAGCTTCCATGGCTGGTTGGTTCCGCTCAATCAGGACAGGATCAGATCCGTGCATTTCAGAGATCTGTATTTTGACAGGAGACGGTGCAATGGAGTGAATAAAACTCTT
>JASFKF010000238.1:0-4373 GCA_050118775.1 Syntrophobacterales bacterium | reverse complement strand
TCGTCAGGGTAAAGGTGGTTCCCTTGCCAACCAAGCTGTCAACCTCGATATCGCCGCCGTGCTCTTGGATGATCTTGTGCGTCATGGCCAGGCCAAGTCCGGTGCCTGTGTCCTTGGTGGTGAAGAATGGGTTAAATATCTTATCTTTGGTGGCCTTGTCCATGCCAACACCGGTGTCGGTGAACTGAAGTACCACCCCTCCTGCCAGTTCTTCAGCCTTGACCGTGAGCTTGCCTCCCTCCGGCATTGCCTCTAGACCGTTTAGCACGATATTGGATAATGCCCGTACCAAGTGTTCCCTGTCGGCCCAGAGTTCCGGCAAATACTCTTCTTGGCTAATCTCGAGGGTGATGTTGCCTGCCTCAAGCTTATCCCGAAAGAGATCCTCTACCTGGGAGAGGCAACCACTTAGAGAGACCATCTTGAATTCAAGCTTGGGTGGTCGTGCCAATTCCAGTAGGCTCTCTATGAGATCGTTGATCCGGTTCAACTCACGGGGGACGGTGGTCTGAAACTTATCGAAAAAAGCGGGATTTGAGATCTTTCTTGGCAAGAGTTGGACGAAGGTTTTGATGGCAGAGAGGGGGTTTCTGATTTCGTGAGCAAGGCCGGCTGAGAGTGTCCCTAGGGCGGCCAGTCTGTCACTCTGCCGCATCCGCGCCTCCAGGGCCTTTACTTCAGTGATGTCGTTTATCACTATTAACACCCCCATTTTTTCCCCCCTTCCATCTTCTAGGAACGAGGTGTTCACCATTAGGGTGCGCTGCTCGCCCTCGCCCGTGTCCAATGAGATCTCCTGGTTGCGGCAAGGAGTTTGACTTTGTAGACATTTTTGCAGCAATCGAATGAAGGAGTTGTCTTCTGGCCACAGGTCACGGAAACTTATCCCCTGCCAGTGTTGACCCTCCAGTCCCAGTATGGATTCTGCTGCGTTATTGGCACTAACAATCCGTGAGTCTAAATCCAGGGTTATCAAGCCGTTGGTCATGGAAGCCAAAACTATATCGTTATAGGCTTTAAGTTCCAAGATTTCATTGAAACGCTGCTCCAGTTGCACCCGCTGATCCAAAATCTCACGAATCATGGTGTTGAAGCTGCTGGCAAGATCCTCCACCTCATCTCTGGTGTGGATATCTAGCCGCTGATCCAGGTCACCTTCGGCGGCAGCGATTGTGGCGTTGGCTAATTGGCCCAATGGTTGGGTGATGCGGCTGGCCATGATTTGAGCGCCGGCGAGTCCTAATATTAGAGCCACTGTGCCAATTCCCACCAGAACCAACTGGGTCCGGCGGATTTGCCAATACATCCGCTCGAGAGAAAGCCCCACTCGAACGGTACCCCATTTCTTGTCGGAACCAGAGATGAAAACTGGCACACCTATGTCCAATACCCGCTCACCCGTTTCTTGCCAAAAAACAGTCTGGATAACCGGCCTCAAGGCAGCCAGAGCTTTTTTGTTCACCGGATCGTCTAAATAATCCCCTTGCCAGCCGCTGTGGCCGCTAAATGCTGCTACTTTCTCCTCTTTATCAAGGACAATTACATAGACAATATCAGTGCCTTGGCTGGCCTTTTCGGCGTTCTGTTCCAAGGTTATGTAATTGTAGGTTACTAGTGCATTAGTGGACACAGCAGCGATGCTGCGGGCCACAGCGAGACCCCGGGCCTCAACCTCCTGTTTAATGATCCGGGTGGACCGATTTCCCACCAGCAAGACAATAATCGCCATTAGGGCAAAAAGAACTGAGCCGATAGCGATCATGAATCGAGTCTTAAGCCGTATTTTTTGTGGGAACCAAGACATTCAGAGGTGTCCGTCAATAATCGTTAAACCTCGGACAGCTGGCATTGCCACTAAGGTGCTAAAGCAATGCGGCTAGTGTTTGTCCAGCCAGATTTTTTTCAGTGGAATATAGGGAGCGCCCAGGGCGCTGATTTCCAAACCCTTGACATAAGGTTGAAAAACTGATTCAAAGGTGAGGTACATGAAAGGCACCATGGGAGCGTCTTCCAGAATATACCTCTCTGCATCCCTATACAGACTCACCCTCTTGATAATATTGGTCTCCGCCAAAGCCTGAGAAAGAAGGCTATCCACCTGAGGATTGCTGTACCGCATGAAGTTGTAACTCGCCTCTGATCCACAGAGTATATTGAGAAAATTATCCGGGTCAGGAATGTCTGCAAACCAAGCGTAGCGATAAATCTGAATCTCTTCTTGATCGAGGGCCTTCTCGAAAGTGGGCCAATCCGTCTTATACTCGATCTGTAGTTCAACACCCACCCGGGCCAGGTCTGCAGTTACCATGGCGAGTTCCTTCTGAGCCACGTCGGATTTCGAGGCTGAAAGGAGTGACAATGACAGCATTTTTTGCGAAGGGCCATACCCTGCCTCAGCCAGAAGTCTCCTGGCCTTTTCCGGGTCGTAGTCATAGGAGGAATTTTCCGGCATATATCCAACCATGCCGGGTGGTAGAATGGTTTCTGCGGGAACAAATTGGTTATTGAATACCTTACTGATTATTCTTTTTTTGTTTATTGCCCAATTGAGGGCCTGCCGTACTCTGACATCATTTAAAGGGCTAAATGAGCAGTTCATTCCATAAAACATGAGACTTAGACTGGGCTTGCGATAGTACTGATAGATTTTCGTCTGGGCAACTTTGTCTCTACTGGCCCCAATCACGAACGCTTCCTCCAGATAGCCCGCTTGGAAATCTTCAAAGACTTTCTGATGTTGGGCGCCAGGATAAACCGTATACACAACTCGATCGAGGTTAGGACGTCCCTCGTAATACTCATGATTTGCAGTGAGCACAATCTTATTATTATCCCATGATTCCAAACGTAATGGGCCCGTGCCCACCGGATGAAGGCCAAATTTCTCTCCCAACCGCTCCAACTCTTCTCGAGGAACCACTTTTGAGTCTTTCATTGCCAGCACTGACATAAAGGGTGCAAAAGGCTCACTAAGAGTGATTTCCAGGGTGTGACCGCCAAGGGCTCTTAACCCCTCGACTTGTTTGCTCCTTCCGCTTCTATAAGACGGTGCGCCCTTAATCCTTTTGAAGAAGCTCAGAGCGCCTGCTTGCTCATTTGGGTCAAGAATGCGGCTGAAAGAATAGACGAAATCGTCAGCTTTTACTAAGCGGCCGTTGTGGAACCTGGCATCTTCTCGGAGAGTAAAGGTATAGGTTAGTTTATCTCTAGAGACCGTCCAGGAGGTGGCAAGAGCTGGTATTATATTGAGGTTCTGGTCAAACTGGACCAAACCGTCAAAAATTTGTTGAATCAGGGTCACAGCATAAATATCGGTTGAGAAGGCCGGATCTAAAGTTCTCGGACTCCAAGGAAGGGGAGCTCGATACACACCTCCTGTCTTGATTTCTGGTTGAGCTTCTTCAGAGGGGCCGGAAGGCTCTTGCTGGCAACTGATGACAAAGGTCAGTATGACAATAAGGGACACTAGCAGTCTTCTCATGAGCTTACATCCGTTTATACTTCGTTCTTGCCAAATAACGCTCTATCTTAGCTCTCTGAGATGACTACTATATCAGCTTTCCAATAGTTTGCAAAAAAAAAGCATAGCCCTAATAAGGACTATGCCCAGCACCAACCAACCACACGTTGGTATGTTTAGACGCCCCCGCCCCCTGCTGCCAGCGCCGGCAAAACAGACATGGCGATAATGCTTCCAGTAATGAACAGTTGCAACAAAATCCTCTTAGTCCTTTTCATTGGTTCTCCCTCCTCTCATATGTTTGAGCGATGTGCCCCGTTTTTGAGATGAGGGAGTGTAAGAGCAAGGTCGGTACCAGCCCGGACAACAAAGGAGAAATTGACGCCTATGCTTTTGAGATTACAGAATAATTAATTGAAGTTGGAGACAAGATAAATTCCTAGCCGTCAGATAGGTTTGCACAGTGTCCAAGATAGTTTGGCCTGGAAAATAAAAAGCATTTCCCACAAAGTTTGCGAAGAGCTCACGCTTTGCATCTCCACTGCACATTATCTTGTGCATTGCCCAGGTTGATGTGCAGTTGCCAGAGTGCAAAGCACTCCGGCGAGACGAGATGTCGGGAGACGAGATGTCGGGCGAGACGGGCGAGACGGGCGAGACGGGGTCAGAGGATAGCAGGCAGATTGCAGCTAACAGCAAGCAATGTCAGGTTTGCGATTTGAACGACTTCAATGACTTTAACCACATTCCTTGAGCCTTGCGCCCTGCGCCTTGCGCCTCTGCTCATTCCGCAATCCGAAATTCCGAAGTGCCTAGTGCTTAGTGCCTAGTGAGAAAATTACTTGGGGAGAGTTGTTTGGGGTGCCTCTCTGATCTGAAGGGATTTCATCTTTTGGATTAGGGTATTCCGATG
>JASFKF010000237.1:0-4384 GCA_050118775.1 Syntrophobacterales bacterium | reverse complement strand
TTTCGGTAGTAATCCGGAGATGGCAGGTAATTTTGTTGAGAGTTGCAAGGAATATCAAGAAAAGAGCTAGCCATAATGAACAGCTCTCTGTAGGAGCGACCTCCAGGTCGCGATAAAAAGTCATTAAGATCTGTCTTGTCGCAACCAAAGGTTGCTCCTACATATCTGGCTAGATAAGTGAATTAAATGACATCGAAAAAGAGGATGTTATATGATTGAAATTACCAAAGTTGCCCCATCTGAAATCGAATCGTTGAGTTTCAAAATCATCGAAGAGGAGGCGGGGGAGCATGGCCTGGCAGCTGAACAGTGGGCAATTGTCCGCAGGCTGATACACACAACTGCGGACTTTGATTTTATAAAGCAGACCCGCTTCCACCAACAGGCGGTTAAGGCCGGTATTGCCGCAATAAACAACGGCGCAGCCATTGTTACTGACACTCGTATGGCCCAGGCCGGGATTACCAATACCCATCTGGCTCCATTTGGCAGTGAGGTCCACTGTTTTATTAACGATACCGAGGTGATAGCTGCTGCCAGGGCGGAGAACGTTACCCGAGCCGCTGCAGCCGTCTCGAGAGCGAAGGAGTTTCTGGAGGGTGGCATAGCAGTCATCGGGAATGCCCCCACCGCCTTAATTGAACTGGTTAGACTCTTCCAACAGGGGGAAGTTAGACCTGCTTTGGTTGTGGGTATGGTGGTGGGTTTCGTCAACGCACCGGAGGCTAAAGAGTTGTTGATGCAATCTGGCTTGGTTTACATCACAGTGGCAGGCAGGAAGGGAGGAAGTGCTGTGGCCGCCGCCACCATCAATGCTCTCGCCGATCTTGCTGCAAAAAAGAGTAAAAGGTAAAAGGTAAATGGTAAATGGTTGCTGAGCCGGCGCATAATCGGTTTACCGTTCACCGTTTACCATTTACCAGGCGCTCTGCGCTTAACGCTCTGCGGCGCGGGAACTGAGCCACCACGGACAACGGACTAAACCGATACGCATTGAGATGCCAGCTAAGCAAACTCGAACTAAGAGCAGACGTAAGAAGAAATTGCGGGAAGGTTTCACCACCGGAACTGCGGCCGCTGCGGCGACCAAGGGTGCACTCCAGCTTCTGCTCACTGGCTTTCCTCTGAGTCCAATTTCGGTGACCCTGCCAGAAGCGAGGGTTTTAAAGCTTCCCCTGCACAGATACTCCCATGAGGGCAATATTTTTATATGCTCAGTGGTCAAAGATGGCGGAGATGACCCCGATGTTACTCACGGAGCAGAAATTGGAGCAAGGGTAAGGATCTTAGGGGCAACAGAAGGTGAGACCGAAATCGTTTTTCGGGCTGGGGAGGGCGTGGGTCGAGTTACCAAGCCCGGACTCCCGGTCAAAGTGGGTGAGCCCGCCATCAATCCGGTGCCCCGGCAGATGATACAATGGGCAGTAGAGGAAGTCCTCGATGCTTGTGGGGTTGATAAGGCCCAAAAAATTGAAGTAGAAATCTTTGTTACCGACGGAGAAGCCCTGGCCAAAAAAACTCTTAATCATCGCCTGGGTATTGTAGGTGGACTTTCTATCCTTGGCACTACCGGAATTGTCAGGCCTCTGTCGAACCGAGCCTACAGAGAAACCATAAAGGCGGCTCTGTCGGTGGCTCAGTCTGCTGGTGATGAGTTAGTTTTGAGTACTGGAGGCAAAAGTGAAAGGTTTGCCAGGAAATTACTCACCCATCTATCCGAGGAGAGCTTTGTCCAGATTGCCGACTTTTATGGTTTCTCTCTGAAGGCAGCTGCCAAATCAGGCTTCAACAAGGTCACCCACGCTGTTTTTATCGGCAAACTGGTAAAAATGGCCATGGGACTGCATTATACCCACGCCAGCAGCGGCAACATGGATCTCGGAATCATAGGGAAAATAGCCATTGAAACCGGAGGGTCCGCAGAGTTGAGCGGGAGGCTGGCAAGAGCCAACACTGCCAGGCACTCTCTAGAGATCATGGAAGAGACGGGTACAAAGAGCAAGATTATTCCGAGGCTTGTAGAGAAGGCCATTGAGGTGAGCAAGAAGCATTCAAAGGGTAAACTGGACATTCATCTGCTTTTGTTCGACTATAGTGGACAGTTAATATTTAGATGCTAAGGAATATCCGATGTGGGATGTGAGATTTGAGATGTGAGGTTTTTGGGGGGAGTAGGATGCCAACAGTGACAGTGGTAGGAATAGGCCTTGGTCCGGAAGATCTGAATAAATCGCATCGTAAGGCGATCCAGAGAGCCGAGATTCTAGTTGGGGGCAAGAAACAGCTTGCCATGTTTGCTGGGCAGACCGAGGACACCTGGACTCTAGGTGCCAGCCCTAAAGCTACCCTGGAACAAGTTAGAGAAAAGGCAGGGGGAAAAAGGGTGGTTATTCTGGCTTCGGGTGACCCCCTGTTTTTTGGCATAGGCGAGAGAGCTCTGGAGGTTTTTGGCCCTGAGAAGGTCACCTTCCTGCCGAATTTGACCGCCCTGCAAAAAACATTTGCTCGCCTCAAGCTGCCCTGGAACCAGGCTAGAGCCTTGAGTGTTCACGGAAGAGAGGCAACGGAGTTTTTCGCAGAACTTGGACATCCTGGACCCATTGCCATCTATACTGATCCCGAAAACAGTCCGGACAGATTGGCCAAGCTTCTTCGGGAATACGGCATGACTAATCGCAAAGTGGCAGTTGTGGAAGAGATTGGCTCAGATAAAGAACAATGTCTGGAGACTGATCTTGCGGAAGCTGAAGAGATGCAATTTGCCCCTGTCAATGTAATGGTTCTCTACCCAGAAGAAGAGCAGCAACCAGCGGCCAGACTCGGCCTCGAGGACGAACTTTTTGCCAAGGAGAAGTCGTTGATCACCAAGAGGGAGTCAAGGGCGCTGATTCTTGCCGAACTGCAAATCAAACCACAAGGGGTCATGTGGGATGTGGGAGCAGGCTCTGGTTCTGTGGGGATTGAGGCTGTGAGGTTGGCACCCGGCCTGAGAGTATACGCTGTTGAAAAAGATGCAGACAGATTAGAGATGATCAAAAAAAATGTAAAGCGATTGGGTGGCTTCGGAGTCAAAGCGGTTTTGGGTGAGGCTCCTGGGGCGCTAAAGGATTTGCCGGACCCGGATAGAGTCTTTGTCGGCGGAAGCGGCGGTAACTTAGATGATATATTAGGGATTATGGCAAAACGGCTTCGGCCTGGAGGTAGGGCGGTGGTGAGCGTGGTCACCCCCGAGACTCTTGCTCGAGCCCAAGGGATTGTTGAAAAAACCGAGTTGGCCCACGAATGGCTGCTGCTGCAAGTGGGCCGTACTGTCCCCATTAGGTCAGATAAAGATGCTTTGATGAGCCGGTTTCAACCTCAAACACCCCTTTTCCTTCTCAGTCTCTGGCGGCATAATTAACCACGAAGTACGCGAAGGGGCACGAAGGATATGTAAGATTAAGGATTTGAGATTGCAGATTGTTATGAGTGAAGAATTGGCAAACTGCTAAATCTGCAATCTAAAATCAACAATCTGCAATTCCAACTCTTTGTGATCTTCGTGGTCCATATCCAACCTTTGAATAAGTTCGTGGGGAGGAATAGAAACTGAAAGCGATAGAACCGGGAAAAGTCTATTTCATCGGGGCAGGTCCAGGAGACCCTGAACTTATAACAGTGCGTGGGGCCAAGATTGTCGAGGCCGCTGATCTGATAGTTTACGCCGGTTCCCTGGTACCGCAAGCCTTGTTGTCTCGGGCAAAGGAGGAGGCGGAAATTCATAACAGCGCAAGTCTCAGTCTGGAGGAGACCCATGGACTTCTATCTGAAGGGGTCAAGAAGGGCATGATCGTCGCCCGGTTACACACAGGTGATCCAGCTTTGTACGGTGCCGTTCAAGAACAAATCCAACTCTTGGAAAAAGACGAAATCCCCTACGAAGTGGTACCCGGGGTGACGGTGGCCTTTGCGGCAGCCGCAGCTCTTGGGCGGCAACTTACCCAACCGGGGGGAAGCCAGACTCTTATCCTCACCAGATTGGCCGGGCGAACAAAGGTGCCCGAAAGTGAGAATCTTGCTGGGCTCTCCCAGCACCAGGCTAGCCTAGTGGTATATCTAAGCGTGTCCAAGATAGGTGAAGTGGTGGCTGAGTTGAAGCAGGGCTACCCTGTGGACACGCCAGTGGTTGTTGCCTACAGGGTAGGTTGGCCGGATGAGAAGTTTATTGCAGGTACTCTCACAGACATTGCTGAGAGGGTAGAGAAAAGTGGGATCAAAAGGCAGGCGGTGATTCTGGTGGGTCAGGCTCTGCAAGGAGAACTGAAGGACCGCAGCAAACTCTACGATCCCACCTTTGCCCATGGCTTTAGGGAATCTCAGCAAAAGGAAGGAGTTGGGCGGCAGG
>JASFKF010000236.1:0-4393 GCA_050118775.1 Syntrophobacterales bacterium | reverse complement strand
TGAGCGTCCCAGTACAGGTCCTACCAGTGCCAAAATTGAGGCAGTAGCAACACCCACTCCAACGGCTCCGACTAAACCGCACCAAGGATTCCCGCTGATCGATGCCACTGCAAAACCGGTCATGGCCGCAAGCAAAATGGTGCCATCCAACGACAGATTGATCACTCCGGCACGCTCCGTCAAGGTTTCCCCGAGGGTGGCGAGAACAAGTGGCGCACCAGCCGAGAGTATGCCTGCTATGGTGAGTGCCAGGAAATCCATTATCTTTTCTTCCTCCGCATACGAAGGCGATCTTCTAGGCCGTGAACCAGAAAGACAGATAGAACGAGGACCCCTTGAATGACCCCGCTCAGCGATGAGTCCAACTTGAGTTGGAGAGGAAGTTGAATCGAGCCCACATTAAGTACCGCAAAAAAGAAGCATATGGGCGGAATGAACTGGGGTCGAAAGGAGGCGAGCATGGTTACCAGTAGAGCCGTATAGCCGTAATTGCTGGAGATGGCCGGTAGCAGCCGATGGTAGACACCCACCACTTGGAGAGCCCCAGCCAGGCCAGCCAAGGCCCCACAGGCAAGCATAGATTCCAGGATTCTTTTGTTTGGCTTGAGGCCGAAGAGAAGAGCAGCGTCCGGGTTCTGGCCAACTGCTTTGAGGCTCAGTCCCCAGCGGGTGGAGCGCAGGAGATAAATCACTAAGCCAATAGCCACCAGTGCCAGCACCAAGCTCACCGGACTTAAAGACAAACCTTTGAACTCTTTTAACCAAAGTGAAGGGTGTAGTGGCTCGGTGCCGCTCATAGAGGCTACGCCCGGCCTTTTCCATGGCCCAAATATGAGCCAGAGTGTAAGTCCCAAAGCGACAAAATTCAAACCCAGTCCGCCAAAAATCTCATGCACCCTACCCCAGGTCTTTAGCACCCCGGCAAGATATGCCCACAGACCTCCACCAATCATGCCTGCCAAAAGCGCACCCACTAGAATCAGGGGCGAGCCTCCTAAACCAAATGGTCGCAAAAAGCCTGTAGCAAATATAGCACCCAGAATAATTTGACCCTCTATGCCAATATTCCACAGGCCTGGGGCAAAAGCCAGCAGCAGTGCCGAAGAGCAGAGAACCAACGGAATCCAGACCGAAATCGCTTGGGCTAGCTTTGTGGCGGAGCCAAGTCCTCCTGCAAAAAGGATGATGAAAGTATTAATGGGTGGGGCTCCAGCTATGAGCAGGATTAGGGTGGTAAAGACGAAGGAAAGAAAAAGTGAGGCTGCTAACCGTCCAAGGGATAAGCCCAATCTTGCAGTGGACAGCATTTCTTACACCGCCCTCCCTTCGCCGGCCATGAGACGCCCCATCTCTTCCACACTAATGGAAAAAGTCGGTCGATCGGCTACTAACTGACGATTATAGAATATGAGCACCCTGTGGCTATTATCCTTTATTTCCTCTAGATCTGCGGAAGAGAAAAGAAGAGCGGTGTTCTGTCGACATCTCTCTTTCAGGTGGTTCCACACCTGTTGGCCTGAGCCGAGATCTAGTCCCCTGGTGGGATGCTCCAGAAGCAGCAGCCTAATTTGCCTCGGAATAAGAGCAAGAAGCAGACGCTGCTGGTTACCGCCAGATAGGGCTCTGGCAGAGGTGGAGAGATTTGCTTGAATACTGAATTTCTTCATGCCCTCCTCAGGCAAGAGGTTATGGCGGCCCCCATTATGAGGTGGGAAAGCCAAGCGAAAGTGTTCATTAAGAGTGAGATCAGGAAAGAGACCGTGTTCCAGCCGCGCTGCCGGCAGGAAGTGAATGCCCGCGCGGCGGAATTCAAGATATGACCGCCCCTGAACCTCCTGGCCGTCGAAAATCAACCGCCCTTTCACCACTCGAGCCAGGCCGGCCAGGCCGCGCAAGAGCAGCTCCTGTCCATTACCCTCTAACCCAGCCATACCCAATATTTCTCCCGGTCTAATCTCGAGAGAAACATCCCGGAGGGTATATTTGTCCCCTAAAAGTTGCACGGAATCCAGTTGGATAAAGTCCTCCTCGGCCGGATTGTGCCTCCCTTGATCCTCCTTAGGCTCTTGGTGTTCGGAGCCGAACATAAGCTTAATTAGCTTGTCCGGTCTGAACGGCGCCGGTAATTTGGCCGTTAGTTTGCCCTGCCGCAGTACTATCACCTCCTGGCAAAGCTCTTCGACTTCTGCCAGCTTGTGGGTAACGAAGACAATGGTTCGGCCTTTATCCCTGGCCAGTTGACGCATGGTGGTGAACAGCATCTCTTTTTGCCTCACCGATATCCCTGTAGTCGGCTCATCCAGAATAAGCACTTTCACTCCCAGATCCAGAAGGCGAAGCAACTCCAGCTGCTGTCTTTCTCCTACTGTGAGTTCGCCCACCTTCTCCTCTGGTGGTAATCTAAAATGGAAGCGATCACATAAATCCTGCAACCGACTTAGTGTATCTCTTCTATCCCTCTTCTTTCCCCCAAGCCTGAAATTCTCCCACACATTCAGGGCGGGGAAGTCCAATGGATCCTGATAGAGCATGCCCACGCCCATGGCAAGGGCTCGAGAGGGGTTATACCTCTGTGGTGGTTTACCATCAAATAAGATGCGGCCGCTGGTTGGCTCAGTGTGCCCGGCGAGCATCCGCATCAGCGTACTCTTTCCCGCACCATTTTCTCCAAGGAGCCCATAAATTCGGCCGGGTTCGAGGGTCAGATCTATCCCCTCGTTGGCCCGCACCCTGCCATAGTATTTGTGAATGTTTTGGAATTCTAAATGCATAGCAATTAATTAAAGAATCTAGTAGCAAGTAGTCAGACGACAGAGGTCAGAGATCGGAATTCACCTGCAATAATTTCTAAATCCACAATCGGAAATCCGAAATCCAAAATCGGCGCTAGCTCATTTCGCACTGCTCGCTCCTTCCATTCCCTGCAAAAGCTGGGACATATACCAGATTTTCTCATCTGTTGCTGTTTCGCCGGCTAAAAGGAATGGAGAGCCATCCTGGTAGAATATGGGACCCTGGAAGACGTTGATCTCTCCGGTGGCCAACCCTCTTACAAAGCCTGCCAGTTCCTCAGCCACTGCCTCGGAGATTGCCGGCCCATTCAAAAACCCCACAGCGCTGGTGTCCTCATTATTGATGTCATTCCAATCCGGCCCGTTCCATTCCCAGCCCTGCTTCCAATTGCCACCTTTCACCGCCTTGACCTTGGCCAGATAGGCTGGACCCCAGTTGAAGTAAGGAACACCTAAGCACACTTCATCTGCGCCCTCGCACGCACCCTTGTAATCGTAAGGAATGGCCCAGACCTCCCGACCCGCCTTACGTTTCTGGGTGGCAACTACCACTGCCTCGGTCGTATCGATGCCCGAGATAACCACGTCAAAGGCTCCATCATACAAGCGATTTGCCACCTGAGTTGGATCGGCAGTAACGCCGGGGATATTGAACCAAAAGCCAATCCAGCTCACTTTGAATTTCAACTCCTCAAGGGGTTTTTTTCGAATGTTTTGCCAAGCATAAGCTGCCCCCAAGTAAGAGGAGGCGGCCAGTCTTCTGGTCTCCTCGTTGATCAGGGGTCCAAGATAACCTATCTTCCCTGTTTTAGTGGTAAGTGCCGCCACAAAGCCCGCCATCATTTTTCCATACTCCATACGACCCATAACATTGCCCAAGTTGGCCGGGGCCCTACCCGTAATCACATCGTCGCCTGAAACGTGGATAAAGGTAATCTCCGGATGTTGCTTAGCCGCTTCTCTCACCCCATCCTTCATGTCGTCAGAATTGGCAATGATTAGTCGAACTCCCTTGGACGCCAGGTCATCCACTAGCTGGGGCAGGGTTAATCCTGGGCGGTCGGCTGGATTTACCTTGTCAAGGTAGATCATCTTTACTCCCGGGAGTTTGCGCTCCACGTAAAGGCCGGCATCGTAATGAGCCTGGCTCCAGCCCCGATCATTGTATGGACCCACCAAGAGCAGGCCAAAGGTGAATGGCTTTTCTTCGGCCTTCTTGGCACAACTAAAGGATAATATTAACAAGAGCACCAAAGAGAGTCGCAGGATTCTTGAGAACATGACTTTCCTCCTCTGCAAAGGATTAACACGCTTAAATTACTAAACAATTTTTTATTGTATCTATGGGAAAAATAACTCTGCAGGTGTGAGGAATATAAGTCAATAAACCTTGATGATCAAGCCTTGAAAGGATACTTTAGTTGAGTAATGGACTGATGGAGTAGTAATGTGATGGTGTATGGTTTCACCTGTCGAAGGCCTGAATCCTTGATTGAAACTAAGAAGGGAATAGACCAATGATTTTCATTGGAGGTGTGGGGCCTAGAAGAAAAAAAATCGACAGCCATCCCCGCATTTGCTCCAACTGCGGGTTGAGTCAG
>JASFKF010000235.1:0-4411 GCA_050118775.1 Syntrophobacterales bacterium | reverse complement strand
GAGGATACTATTTTCTATTTCACCACCTGCGGCTGGATGATGTGGAATTGGCTGGTCAGTTCCTTGGCTCTTGGTGCTAGGGTTTTTCTCTACGACGGCTCTCCCTTCTATCCAGATCCAGGTGCAATGTGGCAGATGGCCCAAGATGAGAAAATCACCATTTTCGGCACCAGTGCCAAGTACTTGGCCGCCTTGGAAAAAGCGGGCGTGAAACCAAAGGAATCCTACGACCTCACCTCCCTTAAGGCCGTCCTCTCAACCGGTTCTCCCCTCTCTGTCGAGAGTTTCGAATTCGTCTACCGGGACATCAAGGATGACCTCTGCCTTTCTTCCATCTCTGGCGGAACGGATATTATCTCGTGCTTTGCTCTGGGCAATCCCACGGGGCCCGTTTATGCTTCTGAACTCCAATGCCGTGGCCTGGGCATGAAGGTGGAGGCCTACGATGAACAGGGCAATCCTGTTATTGGACACAAAGGCGAGCTTGTCTGCACTTTATCTGCGCCGAGTATGCCCATTTACTTCTGGAACGATCCCGACAATACCAAGTATGGTGAGGCCTATTTTGATGTGTATCCCGGAGTCTGGCTCCATGGGGATTATATCGAGATAACCGAGCATGGCGGAGTCATCATCTATGGCCGCTCGGATGCAACCCTCAATCCGGGAGGTGTGCGCATTGGCACCGCTGAAATATACCGTCAGGTGGAAAGTATTCCCGAGATCGTGGACAGTCTGGTAGTTGGACAGGACTGGGAAGATGATGTGAGAATCGTTCTTTTTGTGAAACTCCGTGAGGATATCACCTTTAACAGCGAGCTAGTTGACAGAATTAAAACCACTATCCGCAAAAACTGCACGCCAAGGCACGTCCCTGCCAAATGTATCGAGGTCGCCGATATTCCTTACACCATCAGTGGCAAGAAAGTTGAATTGGCAGTTCAAAATATTGTCCATGGGCGGGAAGTAAAAAACAAGGATGCCCTGGCAAATCCTGAGGCCCTGGACTATTATCTCGATTTGCCCGAGTTGAAGTCATGAGTGGTGAGATTCTCTCGCTTCTTTATGTCTGAATTTATGATTAACCTATTTCATCTTGGCGTACATGAATGGCCAGGGAAAAATCTCGCTATTCTCATACCTGACCCACTCCACTGAGCTCACCCCACCCTCTTCCTATCTCCCTTTCGTATACTTTCAAGCCTGTAAAAATTGCCTCCTCTACCCGACAAGTAAAAGTAGTTTAAAGACATACATTTACCTTGGAGTTCATAGAATAATATTCGCAAGGAGTGCACTTCATGAAAGGTTATAAAATTAGAGCGTCGCTCTCAAAGATATTGCTACTGATTCCTCCCTTTTTATTGATCCTTTTTTACTTTGCCACCCACGAGACCGGCTCTTCTGTTGTCTTAAAAGATGCTGAAAGGATCTATATCGTGGACAGGACTGGTGAACGTTGGGATGTGACCCAGGCTGTCTCGCTCGGCTTCGATCCGGACGGCTTTGAGTTCGGCCTCGGCAAGGACGCTTTTACTCCCCTCGATGACTCTCTTTTGACGGAAGATACCTCTGATGTCTCCAATAACATGAGGGTTATAGGGATTACCGATGGCTCCAGTGCCCAGGCCTATACCATTGAACGACTCTGGTCTCATGAAGTTTCAAACAGCAACATCGGTGATGACCCTGTGGCCGTGAGTTACTGACCCCTGGTCAACCTGGCGGCTGTGTACAGCCGCGAGATTGATGGCCAGACCTTGACCCTGGTTCCTTCCGGCTGGACCTATGAAAGAACTTTCGTTTTGTACGACAAAGAGACGGGAAGCCTCTGGTACCCATACAAAAATGGCTTGATGGCTATCCAGGGAAAATATTTCAAAAGAGTGCTGCCCGAAGTTTCCCACGAAGTCACCAGATGGAAAAAATGGATCAAAAAACACCCCGATACCAAAGTCTTAAAGTGAGATGGAAAAGTGATGCTTAGTTTTATTAAAGGGTTAGGCACAAATGAAAAAATCGTCAGGCCAAAGGGTTACTTGGCCATTAGTGGACTTCGCAGGGGCGGAATTCCGCCTCCCCCAACCCAACCTCCCTCTCCCCAACCGGAGGTGACCAGGCACATCCCCTGACCACCTCCACTCTTTTTATAGAAGTATGAAAATCCCTCTATATTCCCCTTGACATATTTCCAGCCTTGCACTATATTTCGATATGTATCGAATTATCGAGATAGTTGGGGGAGCCAATGGGAAAGAAAGATCCGGACAAAACTCGAGGTGTTGTGAGGAAGAAATACAGTGAGATTGTCAAGGGTGATTCCCGCGAGTCTATTGTGCCGGTGTCCTGCTGCGGTGAACCCCTTGTCTCTCTCGAAAGTCTAAGCTCTGCCATTGGCTATTCCCAAGAGCAGTTAGCCAGTGTTCCACCTGGTGCCAATATGGGGCTGGGATGCGGCAACCCTCTGGCAATTGCCTCTTTAAAAAAGGGTGAGACAATTGTTGACCTCGGCAGTGGAGGAGGTTTCGACTGTTTTCTTGCGGCCAAACAGGTAGGGGAAACGGGAAGGGTCATAGGGGTGGATATGACCGCAGAGATGATCAGCAAGGCTCGGGAGAACGCTACAAAAGGAGGATACTCGAACGTAGAGTTTCGTCTTAGTGAGATAGAACACCTGCCAGTGGCAGACGGTACTGCAGACGTGATCATCTCTAATTGTGTTATTAACCTATCTCCTGAAAAGATTCATGTTTTTCGGGAAACATTTCGAATCTTGAAACCTGGAGGCCGCCTTGCCATTACCGATGTGGTGGCATCCGCGCCTTTACCTGCAGAATTTAAAAACGATTCAACCCTTTTGTCCGGATGCATCGCAGGCGCAGCTACCATAGAGGAAATCAATGCCATGCTTCAAGAAGTGGGCTTCACAGACATTGAAATTTGTCCTCTAGATAAAAGCCGCATGTTTATCAAAGATTGGTTCCCACATCTCAACCTCGAGGACTACGTGGTCTCAGCCACCATCCAAGCCGTAAAACCCTCAGCATAAAAGGCCTTCAATGATTGCGGCCCCAATTTTACCCATTTCCGGTCAAACCACTTTTGGGTAAATTTACCCATTTCTGGTTTGACCAGTTTTGGGTAAAAAGGGGGTGTAAGCGTTTATTTTTGATCCTCCCCTAGAGAAAAAACTGTATTGGTAATAGTCATGATATTCTTACTTGGCTTGGTCTTTTTGAGATATAGTGTGGATTGTCTGATTCCAGGGTTCGAACAAAACTTGTAGCGAATTCAAAGGGAGGTAAGTCAGATGGGCAATCTCGAAGAGATCTTGGTGAAAAGAAAGAAAAACAGAGACCGGTTAGAAAAGGAAGCTCCTGATCTTTTCAATGGATTCAATGAGCTCATGAAGCACTATTACAAGGAAAGTGCTTTGGATTTAAAACAAAAGGAACTCATCGCCGTGGGAGCTGCCGTTGCCACACGGTGTATTCCTTGTTTGGCCAATCATGCGAACAATGCTGTTACTCACGGAGCTACACGGGAAGAAATACTAGACGCGGCCGCTATTGGAGTGGAATTTGGTGGGGGTCCATCCTTTGTTGCTGTTAGAGATAATCTTTTAGATTTTCTTGACGACATTGAAGGTTAGCGGCATTTTGTCATACAAACATCCCATCGGAAAACTCTGGATAGTACTATGAAACGGAAGATGCTGAAATACCGGATTAATTTGTATCCACCTTTCCTTGGTGCCGGCATAAGAGTGAAACACATTGCACCTGACTACAGGGAAGTAGTCGTATCGATGAAATTACGCTGGTACAATCGCAACTACGTGGGGACACATTTTGGTGGCAGCCTTGCTGCTATGACTGACCCCTTCTATATGGTTATGTTGATTCACGTCCTGGGCAAAGAATACATTGTATGGGATAAAACCAGCACCATTGATTTCATAGCTCCTGGCAGAGGAACTGTAACTGCTCATTTTACCTTGAAGGATGATCAAATAGCAGAGATCAAAAGCAAAACAGCCAATGGTGAGCCTTTCTACCCTGAATTCTCCGTGGACATTGTCAACGAATCGGCCGAAGTTATAGCCAGGGTTAGCAAGAAACTCTACGTTCGCAAAAAGCAGGGTAAAGTGTAATTCAACCGCTTTAGAGTCATGCTCATAGACCGAGTACTTCCTAAATACGACGAACGGGAATACCATCAGATCGAGATAAGAGGGGATCGAAGGAAAGTTTACCAGACCGTTCGATCCATCGACTTCTCCCATTCATTTATCATTCGTACTCTATTCCGAATGCGGGGACTTCCTACAACATCCACCAATCTGCATGGTCTCCTCCAGGCGGGCTTCTTGCTTGTGGATGAGATTCCCCCTGAGGAGATCGTTCTTGGA
>JASFKF010000234.1:0-4414 GCA_050118775.1 Syntrophobacterales bacterium | reverse complement strand
TAGTCATGCTTTATCCTCAAGGGTGTCGGGTTTCCAAGTCAACAATGTTTGGTAATAAATTTAAGACTCAGACAATATAGCATAATAGATTGTAGTAGCCATTAGCCATTAGCCAGTAGCCAGTAGCCAGTAGGCATGGAGCATGGAGTGTAAACGGTAAATGGTAAACGGTGAACAGTTGTGAAGTTGCTGCATGATCGGTTTACCGTTCACCGTTTACTGTTTACCAAACGCTTGGCTCTTTGCGCAGAAGATAAATTGACATCAGAGTCCCCGGCTTGCTATTCTGCTTTTAGCTGTTTTACCCATTAGTTTCCATCCATGTTTTTCGGTATTACTGATCATGCCCTGGGGAAAGCAGAGTGTATTCCAGTGGGGTTTAGCTGCCAAATTTCTTATAAGGAGATAAGCCATGTCATACACCAACGTCCTTGTGGAGAAACAAGATTATATCGGCCAGATTACACTCAATAAACCAGCAGAGATGAATCTTTTCGACGTGCCTTTTGCCCGGGAGCTGAATGACGCCCTGGTGGAGATGGACAAAGACCCGGAGGTGCGGGTCGTAGTGATCAAAGCGGCGGGCAAACATTTTTCTACCGGTATTGCCGTTGCCGAATTCAAGAACAAAACCAATAAAGAACTCCGCGAATTCATCCGCTTGATGGACGAACACAATCACACCATTGCCAAGATGAAAAAGCCGGTGATTGCCTCGGTGAAAGGTTACGCTCTAGCTAATGGCGCAGGCTTGGTCTTTGCCTGTGATTTGGCTGTGGCTGCGGAGGACGCCAAAATAGGAACCACTGCCATCAATGTGGGTCTCATTTGTACTGGCCCGGCTGTACCCCTGGCGCGCTCTCTGGGCCGCAAAAAACTTCTTGAGATGGTACTCACAGGTGAGATGATCTCGGCCACCGAAGCGGAAAGATTGGGAGTAGTGAACAAAGTGGTACCACCAGATGAGCTTGAACAAGCCACCATGGAGATGGCAGGCAAGCTGGCGGCCAAAAGCCCCCTAGCGTTGCAGATTGGAAAAACCGCATTGTATGCCATGCAGGATATCCCCTACCACCAATCGATTGACTACCTGACCGAGCTCTTTGCTGCTCTTTGCAGCACCGAAGATGCAGAAGAAGGAGTACAAGCCTTTTTGGAAAAGAGAAAGCCAGAGTGGAAGGAGCGTTAACGAAATAGCAGCACAGTGTCTATTTTTGTTAACCCTTCAAGTCTACGGCAGCGCGTGGAAAAGGAAATTCGAAACTTCTCTTCCAATTGCTAAAATTTCTAAAGGCCCCCCAAGTTGCTCGTCGGATGTGTGATATGCGATGTGAAAAGTGAGATAGCTACTCGGCCAAGGTGGCGTCACAGCACTGACCATATCCCACATTCCACATCTCAAATCCCAAATCTACTTCCCCTCCACTTGGTATTCTTTTTGCAGAGAGTTTTTTAAACTTTTTGGGGTGTCTGGTCTGACTGCAAGATGACAATTCGACAGTGGAGGTTCGTGTAAAAATGGACGATTTATCCAAAGCTATGGAAGAGGCAACTGCCTACTTGGATCGCCAAAAAGATGAGAGACCGCGTCCAGAGCCAAAGAAACCAGTAGCAAACCCTACTCCTTCAAGAGTAAGTGCCGTCAGGTCCAAGACGAGGGAGGTACAGAGCAATCCCACTCTGGTTCTGGCCTATGGTGTCGCCATTGCCTTAGCGATTGTGGCTGGCGGCATAACCACCCAGTGGCTGGTGCCAGCCCTGGGTGCTGGTTTTGGTATTGCAACCACCATAATCTCTAAAGGGCTTACAGGAGGAGCCACAGATTATTCTTGGGTGGTCCCGGCTGGTGCCGCGGGCCTCGCCCTGATTGGCGGTGTGGCTGTGGTTCTTCTGCTAATGAGAATAGTGAAAAGGGCGAGGGGACAACTATATCTGGCAGTCCTGCCCCTCCTTGCGCTTCTGGCAGGCTTTTGTGTGGATATGTGTAAAGACTTCTATCCTAACGATCCACTGGTACGAATTGGGTTTGCTGCAGTGACAAGCTGTATATTCTGTCTTGGTGGGTTGTGGTGGAGGAGGTACGGTCTTTTGAACAAAATTGCAGGTGGTCTCCTTATGTTGATCTCACCTCTAGTGATTATGGCTCACGGCGTCAGCAACAATCTGGACCAGGGATTGTCCTTTGCTTTGGGTAGTGTAACGAACCAAAGTTGGATAGCTCTCCTCGGGCTTATAGCTATCTTGATTTTGACCGGAATTCTGGCTTTTACCTTGGGAGACGAGATAAGTCCTTAACGTTTACCCGAGGCAGAACAAATCAGGTCAGAATCCATCACTCCAGCAGACTCCTGCATCAAGGAAAGACCAGCTCAGGGGTAGCCCCATATAATCCCCTGAGCAGCCGACCGAATCTCAGAAGAAATAGTGGTGAAACTCCTGGCTAATAATGCTCTTGCTCTTAGTTGATCAATTGTGTAATCTGTAACTATAGTAAGGGTGGATCTTGAATATCACATCCACCCAGGTCAGCTATCTCGAAGGAGGTTAAGCCATGGATCCCGCGGAAAAGACAGCGCTAAAGGAAAAACTGGCCGAGAAGGGAATTGATTTCGACAAGGCAGCCGAAGAGCTTAAGGTGCCCGCACCGATGTTGACCCTTTATTTGAAGGAGGACTCAAATCCCGTCCCTAAAAGAATCATTGATGGGCTCAACAAAATGATTGAATGATGATCTGCGGAGCTACATCAATTTCCCCGCCAGCCAGAAAAGCAGCATACCGGTAACAACTGTTCCGCCTAATGACCTTGTTTTTAAGGCAAAAAGAAAGGTGGGCACAGCCACGACAAACTGAGGTCTAAAAAGATCTAAGAAGCGAGGGCTACCGCCGGTCACAAGTTCTGGAAAGACCAGAGCGCTAAGGATGGCTACCGGTATCAAATCCAACCACTCGGCAAACCACTGGGGCAGTTCGCGCCGCGACAGAAAAAAAATGGGAACCCACCTAGGGATGTAAGTGACCAACCCCATACCAAGTAACAACAAAAGATACTCAGATTTAAGCATTGATAATATCCTTGCGGCGGCAGACTACCCCGATAGTGGCAGCCAAAACGGAGGCCAAAACAATATAACTGTTTCCAGGAACAAACAGTGCGAGCAATACTGCCAATAGTCCAGCGACAATAGCAGTAACAACATATAGTCTGCCTCTGAGTTGAAATACCAAGAGACAGAGAAACATGGCAATGAGCGCATAATCGATACCAAATGCTCCTGCCGGAATGAACTGGCCGCTATAGGCCCCCACAATGCTGCTGGCAATCCACGCCAGATTAGCAGTTTGGTTCACCACCAAAGCCTGACGCCAATCCCAATTACTATCCCTAAACCTGGTCAGATTGACGGCAAAGCTTTCATCTGTGACGCCGTAGGCAAACAGTGCAGTCCAGGTCTTGTGCACGTAGCGCAGATAGACGGCAAGGGAGGAACTCATCAATAAGTGTCTAAGATTGATGACGAAAGTGGTTAGTACAATGGACAGCACCGACGCCCCTCCACTGAGCATTGAAACTGCTATGAACTGAGAACTTCCCGCAAAAACCAGCAAAGACATAAGGCCGATTTCAGCAGGATGGAGCCCGGCCTGCTGGGCCAGCACGCCAAAGGCCAATCCTATGGGGAAATAGCCCAGGCAGATTGGCCAGCCAGCCTTTATGCCTTCTTTAAATATGAGGGTGGCAGCAAGGTGCTCTGCTGCAGGCTCTGAAGTATTGACCATATGCGCTCCAGTTCGTAGTTCTCCTGGGAATTTATATTTTCCTCCCCCATAAGGCAAGTGGCTAACCTATTAGGAGTTTCTTCAATAATGTTTGTCTCGTGGCTGTCGATTCAGCGCATTACACGGTTACGGGTGATTTGCAATTGGGAATGGTTTCCTGGTGTCTCTTCTTTCGTTCCGAGTCTCACGGCCTGGTCACTTCTAGCGCAGCTGCGATGCGGGGGAAAGCACCCCCTCCCTGTTCCCGCCTCCGCAAAGCTTCGGCGGCCAGGGGCTCCCCCACCCGCAGCTGCGGAAGTGAGCACAGGCCTTCCGCCAGTCACTCAGAAGAAACACCAGGAAACATTGTCAAACAGGAACCAGTCACAAGGAAGGGAAGGGTAAACTATTTATTATAGTAGATGAGCAAATCCAAAGGGAGAAAATGAGGAAACTCCTGGCTAAACTTTTTTGTACCTTAGATTTTCCCCCAGTTCTTCCCACCTGGCCCAGAAAGTCTTCTGTGTAAAATAAGCTGAAAAATTATTGAAAACAATTACCTACACAAAAATTTCGGCACGATCATTGCTTTTTGTTAGGGAATTGACCTGTTAATTTTCCAGAGGATATTGGCGGATTTAGGTGTTAAAATGTTG
>JASFKF010000233.1:0-4419 GCA_050118775.1 Syntrophobacterales bacterium | reverse complement strand
GTCAAGAGAGGTCCCGGCATAAGGGCCCCGGAGAGGGCAATGATAAAAGAGGTGGCGAATATGGTGGTCAATATCCACATGGTTCTTTTCCAGAGTTTATAACTAGGCAGTAGGCACAGTGGAACGGCGCGGGGACACGGAGAGACGGAGAGACGGCGAAAGAGGACAGAGGTCAGAGGACAGCAAACAGATGGCAGCTAAAAAATCCGAAATCCGAAATCTGCAATCCGAAATAACAAAGTGCATAGTGGTCGGTGCCTCTGCCTATCGAAGACTTTTGCGGTCTTCTTCGCTTATGGAGGTAAAGCGAATTCCCGTGCCAAAAAGACCGTTCTTAAGTTCCTCAGTGTGTACCACCTCACCCTTGGCAGTTACGATTTTGTCCTCAATTGCTATGTCCATTTCCAATTCTGTGCCATTGGCCAGCTTCCTGTGAGTTTCCACCTTGACACCGCCCTCGCTCACGTCAAGAGTCCTACCAATGGAGACAATGTATTCTTGCTTATCACCTTTTTTTGGGGTGTATGAGGTTAGATTAAGGGCACGAATGCGGTGACTGGTTCTCTTCTCCTTCACATTTTCCAGCTCGTGTTCACTCATAAAGGCTCCTCCCTAAGCCGCTAATTTCGCGTAACCTTGGGCTTGTTGTTCGGGCGGTTTAATCTTTATTCTTATCTCTTATACAGGCTCGTAAAAGACGGTGCAAATGCTTTTTTATCTCTCATTTCCCCTGGCCTCTTTCGATTACCATATTATAAACGGTTGGCCCAGTTGCTTGTGGCAAGTGTTTCATGCTATCGTATTTGCGGTAGTGTATTGCCCGAGGTTTTCAACATGAAGAGAATACTGCTCCTGGTAACACTGATATGGTTTCTCCTCTTAAGTGGCTGCTATGTTAGCACCAGTGTCAAGTCGCAGACTCGCCAACTTCCTGCCGATTTTTCAGCCCCGGTGCTGGTTGTCACGGTCCAGGAAAAGACCGGTCTAGATAGGAACTCTTTGGCTCTGCTAGAAGAGAACGCTCTTCAGGCTCTAACCGATAAGGGCATTAATCCTGTCACCTTGTACGAGGCAGTTGGGGAAGATGATCCCTCTAATGCGACAAAATTGCTTTTGGCCAAAGACTACAGGGCTCTTTTAAAGGTAGTAATTGAATTCTGGGGATCCAAGACTGAAGTCCTGCAAGACCCTATTCTAACTTCTGTGGACAGCTCTGACACGGGCCCTGAATCAGGCTCCACCTTCCGTTCACCATCTTCCATTTATCATGACGAATCAGTTCCAGGTCCGGAAAGCAGCTACAAAGAGGTTATCATGGCAGGGTATTTGACCGACCTGCAAAGCAGTCGGCTAGTTTGGTCCGCTCGAGTGAATTCCAGACCCGCCGTGGTGGGTAGATCCTGCTTATATCATAGTTTCAACCGCAGCTTGGAGTATGACGAGCTGGCCAACCGTTGCTTGAAAAAGATCGCGGGGGAACTTGGCCGATTATGGCCCAAGGAGTGAGAAAAATAGGAATTAGTAAACAATCGTCATTCGTCAATCTCTCCATAATAAGACTTGTACCAGTTGATGAAGCTTGCTATGCCTTCTTCGATTCTGGTAGCTGGTTGAAACCCTAGATCTCTTTCACTCTCACTTATATCCGCATAGGTTTCGACCACATCTCCAGGCTGCATGGGAAGCATTTTCTTTTCAGCCTTTTTTCCTAATTCCTTCTCGATGCACTCGATGAAATAGAGTAGATCAACGGCTCTGGAATTGCCTAGATTGTAGACAGCATAAGGAACTGGTCGGTCCATGCTGGCCAGCACCCCCTGGACGATATCGTCTATATAAGTGAAATCTCTTTTCATTTTGCCGAAGTTGTATACCTCAATAGGCTGATTTTTTGTGATGGCCTTAGTAAATATAAACAGAGCCATATCTGGTCGCCCCCAGGGCCCATAGACGGTAAACAATCTAAGGCCCGAACACGGCAGGCTGTAAAGATGGCTATAGGTGTGTGCAACAAGTTCATTTGCTTTCTTGGTGGCAGCATAGAGTGATATTGGATTATCCACTCTGTCTTGAACGCTAAAGGGTACCTTTTTGTTAGCGCCGTAGACGGAAGAGGAAGAGGCGTAGACAAAATTCTCCACCTTGTGCTCTTGCGACAAGTGAATAATATTTAAAAAGCCCTCCAGATTTGAGCGCTCATAGGCAAAAGGATTCTCCAGAGAGTAGCGAACACCTGCCTGGGCGGCCATATTGCAGACCAGCTGAATCTTGTTTTGTTCAAAAACCTTGGTAAGACCTTCCCTGTTGGCAAGATCTTCTTTGTAGAAGGTAAAGCTCTCATAATCTTGCAGTAGGTGCAATCTTGCTTCTTTTAGAGAGACATCGTAGTAGTCATTTAGGTTATCCAGACCCAGCACGCGATCTCCCCGTTCCAGTAGGGCACGGCTTACGTGAAAGCCGATGAAACCTGCGGCACCAGTGACTAAGTAGGTTTTCAACAGACCACCTCCCCCTATTTTCCCTTGATGAAATTATCCTTGCCACGATTACCGTGGTATGCTATCTAAAACATGAGGCAGGCACTAGCCTGCCCTTTTTGGTGGTGGGTGTAGCTCAGCTGGTTAGAGCACCGGGTTGTGGCCCCGGAGGTCGAGGGTTCGATTCCCTTCACTCACCCCATTTCCTACCGTTTCCTTTGCACCAGCCTAAATAATAATGCCTGCCTCCACTTTCTAGCATTCACCCTTATTTTTACTAAGCACTAGGCAGTAGGCACTAGGCACCAAGGGCAAGAAAGCGGAATATTTTAGTGCTTAGTGCGTAGTGCCTAGTCCGCTAAAGCGCTATGCGCTTTAGCGACACAGTGGTGACTCCCAATATTCACCCGGCCTCACCAGCAATGACTCATATTGCTCCAGTGACTCTGGGATCCCTCCCTTAGCCTGGTTTGTTTTCAGGTGTTCGAAGATCTGGTTAACCTTTGCGGTCTTACCCATGATGGCGTAGAGGTTTATAGCACGGTCAAAACTGAGGTAGGCAATTTCCCATAGCTGCTGTTCTTGGCGCAAAAGTCCGATTTCCTCCAAAACCTGGGCTATTCCAATGGTATTCTCGGCCCCCTTGTCAATTTCCAGGGCTTTAGTCAACTGCTCTTCAGCCTTGGGGAAATCACCTTTAACCCTGGCCACCAGTCCAAGCTGCATGTGGGAATTGGCTAAAGATGACTTTGAACCGGTTCTCTCGCCCATGGCCAAGGCTCTTTGTAGCAATAATTCCGCTTCCTTTAGCCGCTCCTGTTTCCTCTTTAGCATCCCCAGATGATTAAGATTTATCGCGAGAGCGGTTTTTTGCCCATTTTCCTCAGCTATGACCAGGGCTCTTTCCCATAGCTCTTCGGCCTCCTCATAGCGCTCAGCCTTATAAGCCAACACTCCGAGGTTCCCCAGGGCGAGAGAATCTTCCTTTCCGCTCTTCAGCAGCTTGTTTAGCTCCAGTGCCTTTTGCAGGTGTTCACCGGCCTCCAAATAGTGGTTCTGAGCCAGAGCCACTGCCCCCAAGTTATTATGGGCCCGAACCATCTCTGCCAGGTTATCCACTAGCCGACTAGCCTCCAAGGCCTTGTAAAAGCTCCGTTCCGCCTTGGGAAAACACCCCTGCCGAAACCAGAAGCTTCCTTCGCTGGCCAGCCGTTTCACCTCTGCTAGTCGGGGGGGCAGTTGATTTTTCCGGCCACCGCCACAACTCACCAGAACTATGAGGAGAAAAAACCCGAGGCCCCTGAGAAATAGCTTGATTCCCGTAGGAGAGCCTTTACGGCTACCATCCATAAACATCCGTTTTAATCTCCCCTGATTTCTAGTTCGTGGCTTTCCGACTCAGGAGAGGGAGGCAAATTTGGACGGATAAGAAAATTTTCTTTCACTGACTCCAGGATCTGATTTACTTCCCGCATCCCTTCTCTCGCCTGAGTACTTATTTCAGGAACTTCGGTCATGGCCTTTTCCATAATAACGCTCACCCTGATTAGCCTATCCAATAGTTCCTGCACCTTGTCCACCATCTCAGGAGATTCCCGAGTGGCCTTCTCCACATTCTTGGAGCCCTCCTCGATGTTTGCCCCTGCTCGGACAAGATAGTCGGCCGTCTCCTGAAGGGTCGCCACAAATCTATCAATGGCTTCCAGGTCATCCACTAACTGCCGGTGGGCTTCATCACTCTTTACAAGTCTACCGAGTGAGCCCTCACCGGCCTCGACAGTGCCTATAATTTGAGCAAGATCTTCCAGAATTTTCCCGATGTTTTCTAGTTTCTCTCCAACCTCATATTCTTCCAGATATTCCATCAACTTCTTTTTTTCTTTTGTAGGGATTTCACCTTCGGGTGGAATGGCGGCTGCAACTGTGGTGCCCGGACTTATAT
>JASFKF010000232.1:0-4420 GCA_050118775.1 Syntrophobacterales bacterium | reverse complement strand
CCAGGTGACTGTGGAAGACGCCGAAAGGACAAACGAAGCCTTTGAGACTCTTCTCGGTCGGGAACCGGCCCGGCGCTATGCCTTTATTCAGGAAAACGCTGCCTTCGTCCGCGGAATCGACGCATAGGCCGCTAAGCGCCCAGCGCTCAGCGCATAGCGTATGATTGGCTAATCAAACGCGATAAAAGCAACTCACTAATCTTAATCAAGCCTTTTCTTCTCAGTGCCAAGTGCCTAGTTCCTAGTTAATAGGTCTTCCCAACACAAAAAGCTAGTCTACCTCTTCTCTAGAACCGCAACGGCTTCAATGTGGGGGGTGTGGGGAAACATATCCACGGGCTGCACCCGGATGAGGCGATATTTCTCCATGAGCATTTTTAAATCCCGGGCTAAGGTGGCAGGGTTACAAGAAACAGAGACTATTTTTGGCGGGGCCATGGCCGCAAGTTGTTTTACCACAGAAGGGTGCATGCCTGCTCTGGGTGGATCAGTCACCACTACGTCTGGACTACCGTACCGATCAATTAAAGAGGATGGATCGACAAGTAAACCCTTCAAATCGCCAAGAACGAACTCGCAGTTATCAAGACCATTCAATCTGGCATTGGTCCTGGCATCAGCCAAGGCTTCCTCGATTAGTTCAAAGCCGATAACATTGTTGGCTCCCTTTGCCACCCCCATGGCCATGGTACCGGTACCACAGTAGAGATCCCAAACAACTTCGGAACCGGTGAGTGCGCAGCCTGCCAATACCTGATCCAGAAGAATCTTGCTTGCTTGGCTATTGGTCTGGAAAAAGGCTCCTGAGGAAATGCGAAACTGGAAGTCCCCGAGCTTTTCCTCAATATAACCCGGGCCAATGATTATTCTACGGGTGTCGGCAGTAGCTATTTGTGCCTTTTTAGAGCTAATACCATGCACTAGGGTAGTTATTTCAGGGATCTCCGCCAGGAGCTCCGAGGAAAGCTGTTCTATCTCTGTGGTGCCGCTGCGGTCAGGTGCGGTGATAAGCTCTACCAGTATTTGTCCGCTGTACTTGCTGTCCCGCACTACCAGAAAGCGCCAAAAGCCCGTGTGGTCAATGGTATTGTAAGGTGGAAGGTCTGAGGTTAAGGCAAAGTGCCGCACCCGTTTAAGAATGGCTACACTCAAGGGACTTTGCAGGTGGCATTCCTCAATATCCAACACTCGGTTATAGAATCCTTTCACATGTAGGCCGAGAGCGAAATTGCGAGGTTTTTCCAACTGGGGGAGATCTATTTCCTCTGGCAATAACCAGCGGCGAGGCGCAAAGGAGAATTCCATCTTATTACGATAGTAAAAGATTTTTGGAGAGGGGAGGGTTGGAAGAACCACATCATGGGAAAGCCCCCCAATGTGGGCCAGACACTCCCAGACAAGATTTCTTTTCACCTTGAGTTGTTCCTGGTAAGGGAGGTTTTGCCACAGGCAACCTCCACAGGTTCCAAAGTGGCCGCACCGTGGAGTAATGGCCAGGGGTGAATCTTCCAATACCTCTAGTACCCTAGCCTCAGCATAAGAAGGTTTCTTGCGAGTAATCCGAACCAGGACTCGCTGACCGGGGATGGTGCGGTCGATAAACACGACGAAGCCATTGACTCGAGCCAAACCTTTACCGCCGAAGGAAAGGTTCTCCACCACCAGTTCGATTTCATTTCCTTTTTTTAACTCGACCATTTTATATCCCAGCGTTCAGCTCTCAGCAAAGACAATGTCAAGTTGGCGGGGCGGGCCTCAGCTTCCACCCATAACCAACAAATCGAAGATTTGACAAATTGGCGCCATGCGCTTTGCGATGGATAGGCATAACCTTACTCTCCAAAGAAGTTGGTGACAAGCGGCTAAGGTTCCTTTAGAGACAAAAACCTCAAAAAAGACTTTGCCATTTGCGGAATGAACCTATAGAATTAAAATTGAAGCGCAGGCATTTTGATTGTGTCCCGAACCTACCATCAATTCCTTAGAGATGGCCAAAGCTTATAATTGGATGATCATCTCTCCACACCGTTCCTCCCCAAAAGCTGCATTGCTGCGCGCAAATATCCGGTCCGAATTACATTATAAAACCCTTGGATGGGAAAGGAGGACCCCCATGAGCGCCCCTAGAGATAGCCGCTGCCGTTACAAGGAGTGCTACAACTGCAAACATCAGACTAACTCAACCATTGGAGGACAGCCTCAGCAGAACTGTGGCCTTGCAGTTGATGGAACCATAAGGGTGTTTGAGTGCGGTGGCCTTCGCTATTACCTACCAACCACAAAGGCGCAAAGGAGGGAGCAGCGCGAACGGCTGATGACGTATCAACCGTCAGGATGAATTGTACTCTAGCGAGGTAGTTTTCTGATCATCCTCAGGTTCGATTGAAAATTTAAACATAAGCTTATCTAAATCACTCGGGGAAGTATTATCATCTAGGTTCATGATATCGCCTTCCACCGTTTGAACCAGATTCTCTGTAAACATCTTGATCCAAAACATGGCGCTTTCTTGGTTTGGCTGGCGCACATGTATGCCGCCGGCCTTCTCCTCCGAAGGTGGGGTTTCGCCTGGGTCCTCCACGTGGACGTCGCCACCAAATATCTTGTGAAGATGTTGTAACGCCTCTCTACCGACACCCTGGCGTCTCTCGCCCAACACTTCCAGATGATACAGAGTTATGTGCTTGATGCCTTTTTCATCCAACCACACGCTGATCTTGCCTCTGTAATGGTTGGGCTTTTCAAAGTGGAGCACCTCCATGGGGCCGTAGCCTTTGAGGATCGTTAGAAGCTCCTTGATGCCTAATTCCCTATCCTCACCCGTCCAGACAATGTCTTTCCATGCAACCTGCGCCATGGCCTGCTATCACTCCATTTTTACCAGCGAACACTCGCGTCGAATATAAGGGCTGAAGAGAAAGTAAGAGATAAAAATAACTTTCACGTATGACAGCATAAAATATTTCTGGAAAAATTGGAATAGGAAATATCTGGGCCAAGACTAACCCGTATAGCTCACTTGTAGACCGGCCTTTCGCAGGTCGTCGACAACAGCAGCTCCATCTTTTAGGTTGAGCCTAATTGCCACCAACCAGTCTTTTCCTTCTCCTTGGGGTAAGGTCATTATGCTCATCACCACCGCCTGGTGGCGATCGAAAATAGAAATAATGTCCTTGAGTTCTCCCAAGCGACCACCGAACCCTTCAATGGTTATACGGACACCTTCCTGGTGCAAGCCTAGTGTTCTGGTGAGCAGTCGAAGAATATCCCCGTGGGTAGTAATTCCAACCAGCTTACCCTTGTCAACTACAGGGAAACCGCGGATAGGGCTGTTCTGGCCTAAGACCAGAGCCTTTTCAAAGTCCGTATCTGGCGTGAGTGTCACCGGATTTTTGTCCATGATTTCCTTGACCTGCATTTCTGCTAGAAGATAGTGGAGTTCCTGAATACTCAAGGAAGTGGCTGGTGAAGGTGAAGCCTCCAGGATCATATCGTAGGTCAATATTCCAACGAGCTTTCCTCGTTTGAGAATGGGAAGCTTGCGGATTTTATGCCTCACCATTAGCCTGTGAGCATCCCGTAGGGGGGTGTTGGGTTCGGCTGTGACTGGATTCTTAGTCATAATGTCTCTAACTCGCATTGAATACCCCTTCTTCAAAAAGAAAACACCTGTTGAAGTTCAGATCTTCAACTTAGAGTTGAAAGGCTGAAGCATCATGATATGGAAAGTACTTGCAAGAAAAGTAACACGGGGCTAGGGATTGTCAATATAAAAGCTATCATTTAACTATGATTTTCATCTTGGTTTTAGCTGATTAATTCTGTACTTTGTGGCAGTCCTTGTTGCTAGTAATGATAGGGGTTATTATTTCGTCAATGTTTAAAAAATATTGATTGTAGAGGGAGTTAGGGTATACATTAATCCACAGACATTGTTTTACTTTGCCACTTCTTGCGGCCAGAATTTACTTTTCAATGAGTTATGACTTTAGGGCAGTTCAAAGGAGAGCAATTCTATGTCTGATCAGGTACTCCTAATAGAGCATCGGCCGCCTTTCCTGATTCTCACCCTCAATCGACCCCAGGTGCGGAATGCTTTGAATTCCGAACTCCTTGAGGAATTGGATCTAGCTATTGATGAAGCGGGGATTTTGGAGGGGTTGCGGGTGCTGATCATCACGGGAGGTGGTGACAAGGCTTTTTGTGCGGGCGCGGACCTAAAAGAACGGCTCACCATGTCCGAGTCCGAAGTGCGCAGCTTCCTCTCTGCCATTCGCAGGTTGTTAATCAAAATTGAGGATTTACCACTGCCGGTAGTTGCCGCCATCAATGGATTTGCCCTAGGTGGCGGCACAGAGCTTGCACTGGCTTGCGATTTGAGGGTTGCCGTGGCCGATGCCACCTTGGGGCTTACGGAAAC
>JASFKF010000231.1:0-4424 GCA_050118775.1 Syntrophobacterales bacterium | reverse complement strand
ACAAGGGAGACCACTTTCGCCACAAGATGTGATTAACGGTTTCAATCAAGCGGTTGTTGGTCTCCTGGGTGAGGAATATCGTTTTTTAGGATTCAAGGCTACCAGTAATACGGTGCAGCGGATGAGGGCTGCTCTGGAAAGGGTGCCTGCTAATCAGCGGCCACTGGCCCAGGCGATAAGTAAATTTCTTGAACATTACCAAAACGAAGATTACCTAAGAGGTGCTAAAAAAGCAGCGACTGCTGAAGTGCCCTCTGCCAGTGGAACCGGCGAGCACAAGGCCCAACCCCTCAAGCTGGATGGTGCCAGCGGTACTGCTGTTGTCAATTTTTATAATGACATGTTCCAGCTGGCAATTAGTGACCTGCAAAATGTAGTGGGGGCAAAGGCTCTTGGCTTGTTTCAGGGACTCATTCAAGGCTCCAAGAACTCTGACGTCCTTCTTAGCCAATTCGACATGAGTGACTCTGCCAAGACAATTCCCCTGAGACTCAAAGAACAGGTCAAAACTGGGGAACTTAAACTGAGCACCCAAGATCTGGTTCAGACTTTTCAACAGGTGCTAAGGGGACTTCTAATTGAGGAAAACCGACTCCTGGGACCAAAAGCGACTGATTCGACCATGTCTCGAATGGCGGAGAGAGTGGCTGTAAAGCATCAACAGTTTAGACCATTATTGGAACAAATCTCGGCTTCTTTAAGGAGCAAGCCGGCTTAAATACTAAGAGATGGAACGATTATTTAAGTTAAGGGTTGGCTTAGGGTTGTTAATCCATAGGGAAATATTAATGGAATTCACCTTATGTAGAAAAGACAATGAAGAGGAGCCCTCATGGTTGGCAGTAAACCTTGGATAGCACAGGCATTTATCCTGGTCCTCTATGTTCTTACCCTGGTAATCTATAGTCGGGCAAAGAAGGAATACGTGGGTGGCAAGATAGGAGCGGCTATCAACTTGATTATGGTATTTGTGGCCTTTCTCTTTCTCTCCGACTACGTGGATTATTTTGTTAGCTCTTTGCTACCGCTGGGTGATCAGGCCAGATTTAGTGTGAAGATCCTTTTTAGGCTGGTGGCCATCTGTGTTCTCGCCTTTGGCGGTTTGAGATTTTTCGCGAGCAAACCGGCAGAAAGCGGCCTGAGCCAGCCTGCACCAATGCCAGCCATGGAAGCGGTTGAAACCGCTGACGTGGCTGATCTTGACGCTGTGGTTCAGGCAGGCATGGATGAAGTAGGTGGACCGTCGGCTCCCATTGAAGCCCCTGATACACTGGTGCCGGATATGGGGCCCGATGAGACTGTTGTGGTGCAGGAGGTCTCACAATCAAAACCCAGGCTTGGACGCTACGAGATCCTGGAAGAACTTGGTCGCGGTGCCATGGGTATTGTTTATAAAGGTCGTGATCCCAAGCTGGACAGGCTGACGGCCATTAAGACCATCCGTTTTACCGATGACTTCGATGAGGATCAGGCAGCCAAAATTAGGGAACAGTTCTATCGGGAGGCCGAGGTAGTGGCCAAACTTTCCCACCCTAACATTGTAACCATTTATGATGTGGGGGAAGATTTAGACCTTTCCTATCTGGCCATGGAGTATCTTGAGGGTGAAAGTTTGGAAGCCTATGCCCGTAAGGAACAGCTTCTGCCCATAAGAAAGACCATTGATGTGACGGCCCAGGTGTGTGATGCTCTTGCCTATGCCCATGGCCATGGTATTGTGCATCGAGATATCAAGCCGGCTAACATCATGATTCTGAAAAATGGTTTGGTGAAGGTTACCGACTTTGGTATTGCCCGGGCCACAGCAAGTTCCAAGACGCGCACAGGGGTGATCAAAGGAACTCCCTACTATATGTCACCGGAGCAGATATCCGGTATGAAGGTTGATGGTCGCTCAGACATTTTTTCTTTGGGAATTGTTTTTTATCAGTTACTAACGGGCGAGTTGCCCTTCGGGGGAGAAAATCTAGCGGCCATCATGTATCAGATTACAACAGTGGAGCCTGAGCCCCCCACCAAATATAATCCCAAGATTTATAAGGCAGCTGTGGCAATTCTGAACAGGGCACTAGAGAAGAGCCTCGAATCACGCTATCCGACGGCAAAGCAGATGGGAGACCATCTGCGGCTCCTGGCTCAGAAGCTTGATGAGCTCAAGGCCAAGGCCACAGGACAACAGGCCAGTTAGTCAGTGAGGGGTCAGCCCTTGACATGGGACAAAGAATGTCCCATGTCAAGGGCTGACCCCTTTTTGTGCCAAGACCCGAAACTCTCCCGCCCCCATTTGCTCGCTGGCAACTGTTTCCAAAGAGCTTAGTTTTAACTGCTTGAGCCATCCATTGATGTTGGAATTTTGATGTCCACGAATTTCGGCTAACTGGTGCGATGGGCCGTGGATCTCTAAACGGGATGACATGAGACTGGCCTTTCTCAGTACAGGTGAAATCTTTTCATGCCAGATTGAGGAATTGACCAATTGTCCCAAGGCGGGGTGGTAGGGTCCGGCAACAATGCGGCCAGGTTCCTCTAGACTAGCGGTTGGCTGTAGACCCATTCTGATGACGGGAATGGCGGCGCTATCGAACCTTTTCTTGCTCGCCTTGCACCAGTCTACCGCTTGCTCCAAAGAAAGGGGTTTGAAACGACCGCTACGAAAGAGGTGCTCCAAAGGAGTGGATGATAGCACTACGGTTGGGTAGATCCGAACAAAGTTGGGTGCTAAGGCAATACTTTTTTCCACTGTTTTTAGAAAGGTCTCTCGGCTGTCCCCAGGAAGGCCTGGCATCAATTGCAAACCCACCTCAAAACCGTGTTTTTTTAATTTTCCTGTTGCCTCATGGGTCTCTCTGCTAGAGTGTCCCCGGGCGGAAGCGGCAAGCACCCTGTCATTCAAACTCTGGGCGCCCAGTTCAATAGTCTCCACCCCCATAGTCTTAAGAAAACGCAGGTTGTTATCTTCAATACCGTCGGGCCTGGTGGATAAGCGAAGAGAGTGTACTTGGCCTTGCCGGAGAAATTCCTGGACAGATTCAAGCAAGAGTCGCTGGCGGGACTCGGGAATAAGGGTGAAGGAGCCGCCATAGAAGGCTATTTGCACTGGATAGCGGTGGTGGGGAGTTAGATAACTCTGCACATACTGGCGGATCGAATTGCCGTTCCAGGGGGTTTGCGACCCACCGGTAATCGTCGGCTGGTCACAATAAACACATCGGTGTCGACAACCCTCTTGGGGGATGAAGATGGGGATGATTAAAGGTCTTGTCTTCATGCGGTACGGTTAGCCAAACTGTAATCATCTATGTCAGAAGTCAGAAAAAACTACAACATGGATGTGAGATGTGAGATCTGAGATGTGGGATGCTAAATCCCGGGAAAATCCTGAGACAAATGAAAATCTCACATCCCATATCGCACATCCCACATCTGTTGTTTAGTCTTGTGTTTCTTTGCTTTCTCCTTCCAACAACCTCAGGGCTCGGCCTGCTGCCTTTTGTTGGGCGGCCTTTTTGGTGGGGCCAGAACCTAAGGCGAGAAGTCGATCCTTCAGCCAGACACTGACTCGGAAAAGTTTGTCGTGATCCGGGCCCTCCTCTGCCTCAAGGCGGTAACTGGGCACAGTTTTTTCTTGGCTCTGGAGGACTTCTTGTAGACGTGTCTTATAATCCTTGTCCAGAGCTTGAGGCAAATCTTCCTCTTCAGAAAAGAAACGAGAAAATTGAGATTCCACCATGTTTATGAGGGCTTGTAGACCTCCGTCTAGATAGACAGCAGCCAACAAAGCTTCATAGACATTGGCCAAAAGGGAAGGCTTTTGGCGACCGCCGCTAAGTTCTTCTCCCTTACCTAACCGAAGAGCCTCACCTAGACCTATTTCCTCCGCCATAGACGCCAGCTGTTTTTCGTTCACTATACCAGCCCGAAGCCGTGAGAGCTTGCCTTCATTGTAGTGGGGAAAACGCTCTATCAATAGATGGCTAATGGCTAAGTCCAAGGCGGCATCGCCTAGAAACTCCAAGCGCTCGTTGTCTGTCAAATGTAAATGAGGATTCTCATTTACGTAAGACCGATGCATAAGGGCGTTGAAGAGCAACTGACTGTTGCTAAATCTGTGGCCTATGCGTTCTTGCAAATCATCAAGCAAGACATCACTGTGGTTCTGCGTCATTGTCTGATCCGAACTTTCGAGTAAAGCTACGAACTTATTATAGTCTGCAATTTTGCTCAATGAACCATTTAAAGTCAAGGATGATAACGCATAGCGCAGGGGGCATGGCGTTGCCAAAGGTAATAGGCAATGGGTAATAGGTTATAGGTCAGAGACATCCCATTACCCATGACCTATGATCTATATCCTATTAGCTATCGTGAAGCTTTGCGCTATGCGACTGCATCATTGACAAGGCGATGGGCATGGGGTATAAAAC
>JASFKF010000230.1:0-4425 GCA_050118775.1 Syntrophobacterales bacterium | reverse complement strand
AGGGTTAAAGGCGATTACAGCCTGGTAAAAGTGACGATTTTCACCGATAAACAAGTGGAAATTCCCGTAGTCTACAAGATGAAGAAAAAAGGCCAAGAGTGGATGATCTATGACGTCTCAATCGAGGGGGTGAGCTTGGTCAAAAATTACCGACAACAGTTCGACAGCGTTATCCTGAGTTCCTCTTACCAGGGACTAGTGGAGAAACTTAAAGAGAAAGCCCCCAAAAATTAGCTGTATGATTTCCTCTTAACTTTAACTGCCAACATGACTCCAGAATAAAAAACCCACACTCGCGAGAATGTGGGTTTTTTGATATTTCCGTTTGGGTTGAGGAAACCTCAGGCTAGTACATTCCCATTCCGCCCATGTCTCCCCCCATGCCCCCGCCAGGAGGCATAGCCGGCATCTGCTCTTTTTCTTCCGGCTTCTCTACAACCGTGGCCTCGGTGGTCAGTAGCAGAGAGGCCACACTTGCAGCGTTCTGCAAGGCGAACCTTACCACTTTTGTGGGATCGATAACACCTGCCTTGGTGAGATCTTCATACTTCTCAGTTTCAGCATTAAAACCTAAGGCTCCTTTTTCGTTTTTAATGCGCTCGACCACAACCGAGCCTTCCCAGCCGGCATTATTGGCAATTTGCCGCAGCGGCTCCTCCAGGGCCCTTTTGAGCACGGAGACTCCAAGGCTTTCCTCACCTTCCAGCTTCATCTTTTCCAGTGCCTGGACACAGCGAAGCAAGGCCACACCACCGCCAGGCACAATGCCTTCTTCAACTGCAGCCCGAGTGGCGTTCAGGGCATCTTCCACCCGCGCTTTTCTCTCCTTCATCTCAGTCTCTGTTGCAGCCCCAACATTTATCACCGCGACGCCGCCAATAAGCTTGGCTAGACGCTCTTGCAGTTTCTCCCGGTCCCAATCAGAGGTAGTCTCTTCAATCTGAGTACGGATTTGCTTTACCCGACTCTCTAGACCTTTGCGGGTACCGCCACCATCTACGATGGTGGTGTTGTCTTTGTCCACCCTTACTGTCTTGGCCGTGCCAAGATCATTTAGGCTTACATTCTCGAGCTTGATCCCGAGATCTTCAGCAACTACCTGACCTCCGGTGAGAATGGCTATATCTTCCAACATAGCCTTGCGCCGGTCACCAAAACCGGGCGCCTTTACTGCACAGACTTTCAAAGTGCCGCGCAGTTTGTTCACCACCAAAGTTGCCAGAGCCTCGCCCTCTACGTCTTCGGCAATAATCATCAGCGGCCTACCCATTTTGGCAATCTGCTCCAAGAGGGGGAGCAGATCTTTCATGTTGCTTATTTTCTTCTCATTAATGAGAAAGTAAGGCTCTTCCAGCAACACTTCCATGCGCTCGGGGTCGGTGACAAAGTAGGGTGAGATGTAACCACGGTCAAACTGCATGCCTTCAACCACCTCAAGGGTGGTCTCCATGGCCTTGGCCTCCTCAACTGTGATCACACCCTCTTTGCCAACCTTGTTCATGGCCTCGGCGATTATGTTACCGATGGTTTCGTCATTGTTGGCGCTTATTTTGCCTACCTGGGCGATCTCCTTCTGATCCTTGGTCGGATTGCTCAGCTTTTCCAACTCTTGCACCACAACTCCAACCGCCTTATCGATTCCGCGCTTGAGAGCCATGGGGTTGTGGCCCGCTGCCACCAGTTTTGAACCCTGGTAAAAAATGGACTGAGCCAATACTGTGGCTGTGGTGGTGCCGTCACCCGCCACATCTGAAGTTTTGCTAGCCACTTCTTTGACCATCTGGGCGCCCATATTCTCGAACTTATCCTCTAGTTCGATTTCTTTAGCCACGGTCACCCCGTCTTTGGTGATGGTGGGTGAACCAAAGGTCTTCTCGAGAATTACATTCCTCCCTTTGGGTCCAAGAGTAACCTTCACCGCATCTGTCAGGGCGTTTATGCCTTTAAGCAGGGCTTCCCTGGCTTTCGAATCAAATTTCAGTTCTTTTGACATCTATTCAACTCCTTTTGTATCTTTGTCAGGTTTCTTTATGTCCTACCTAGTTATTTCTCTACCACTGCCAGCACATCGTCCTCTCGCATGATCAGTAGTTCCTCACCTTCGATCTTCACCTCGGATCCTGCATACCTGCTGAAAAGCACCGTATCTCCCTTCTTGACATCAAGGGGCATCTTGCTGCCGTCATCGAGGACCTTGCCGGTCCCTACCGCCAAGACCTTACCTTGGAAGGGCTTTTCCTTCGCAGAGTCGGGAATAATTATGCCTCCTTTGCTAACCTCCTCTTCCTCTGTGCGTTTCACCACTATTCGATCGTTCAATGGTTGTAGTTTCATGGCCGCTAACTCCTTTTCAAATATTAAGAAAACCTCGAACCCAAAAATTATGACTCATAAAAATGTTAGCACTCACCCTAGACGAGTGCTAACACATGGCGGAGGATATCCACATCATTTCTAAAAGGCAAACCTCAAATTTTCTATTTATACACCTTTAAGTTGTATAAATGGAAATAAAGACCACATAGATTCGAAAAACAGAGTTTTTCATTGGTTTTTGAAGAAATGTTTATTCTAAAGGTCACGAACGTTTTCGTATATACTTTTGTGGATGGGCTTGGTCACCGAGGTGACACTCGGTTCCTTTCTCGCATTTCCCGCTGTGCGCCATGCGCTCTGCGCTATGCTGTCTGGCACTACGGACAACTTGCTTGCTCCTTTACAACAGCTTTTGCTTCGTGCTACAAGGGATAGCGACTGAAAAGAAAGCTTTCAGCTGTCAGCTCTCAGCTAGAATAACATTTTGAAGATCTTTCATTAACTTACTGCCTTAGTGCTTTTCGGAGAGCTTCAGCGTAAAGAGCCTGTAATTCTCGAGCTCTTTATTTTTTTCATAGTCTTTTTTGATACTACTGATGGCTGATAGCTGACCGCTGAAAGCTAACAGGTTAAATGACCGAATGGCAGCCACAAGATCACTTTTTTCGCCGGGCGAAAAAAGAGGGCTTTATTGCCCGCTCAGTGTACAAGTTGGAGGAGATCGACCGACGCGTCCGATTGTTAAGACCAGGTCAGAGGGTTCTCGATCTAGGCTGTCATCCGGGATCATGGCTGCAATACTGTGCGAGGGCTGTAGGAAAACGGGGTTTGGTAGTAGGAGTCGATAGCCGCACAATTTCCATCGAATTGCCGCCTCATGTCCATTTTATTCAAGCCGATGTCTTCGAGCTTTTGCCCGCCGACCT
The DNA here is from genome assembly GCA_050118775.1 of Syntrophobacterales bacterium. Classification (GTDB taxonomy): domain Bacteria; phylum Desulfobacterota; class Syntrophobacteria; order BM002; family BM002; genus BM002. The sequence goes on along the minus strand of JASFKF010000230.1, from coordinate 1,183 downwards.
TTATCATATCTCCGAAGAGTTTGACGTAGTGCTGAGCGATCTCGCACCAGCAACTACGGGAATTAGCTCGGTTGACAGCAGTCGCTCTTTTGCTCTTTGCCAGCGTGCTATGACTTTGGCCGACGACTTGTTGGTTCCGGGTGCGTATTTCGTGGGTAAGATTTTCCAGGGCTCTGGTTTCGACGAAATAGTCAAAGAACTCAAGAGCAGATTCGGTAAAGTCAAAGGCATCAGACCTCGAGCCACCCGCAGTCAAAGCAAGGAGATCTATCTGGTTGCCATGGGCAAAAAGAAGTGAACCTCTGGTGTTATTAAAGATCGAGCTACTACCAGCTCGTTACAAATATGAGGTAAGATAGGGGAATGACGTCACCTGAAACAAGATATAAGAAATGACTCCCAATATTAAAAAAGATCTACAGGGGGGGAAGAGAAATGTCCGGACATTCGAAATGGCACAGTATTCGCCACAAGAAAGGTGCCACGGACGCCAAACGGGGCAAAATTTTTTCTAAGCTCAATAAGGAGATCATGGTAGCCGCTCGACTTGGTGGTGGAGATCCAACGGGAAATCCTCGGTTGAGACAGGCCATAGCCGCAGCCAAGGCCGAGAACATGCCAAAGGACAACATCGAACGGGCCATCAAGAAGGGGACTGGCGAACTTGAGGGAGTCAACTACGAAGAAACCATCTACGAGGGCTATGGTCCTGGCGGCGTGGCAGTACTGGTAGAAATCATGACTGACAACAAGAATAGGGCAGCTGCTGATATCCGTTATATATTCAACAAACGGGGGGGCAACCTCGGTGAGGCTGGCTGTGTGGCCTGGATGTTTGACAAAAAAGGGGTGATCGTTTTTGAACAAAACTTGGTAGATGAGGATGAGATTTTGGAGGTGGCCCTCGAAGCAGGGGCCGATGATGTGGTTACCACAGAAGACCAGTTTGAGGTGCACACTGATCCGACCGCCTTTGAAGCAGTGAAGCAGGCCTTCGACGATCGGGAACTAAGTTACGCCATGGCAGAAATAACCATGGTGCCTCAAAATACCGTTAAGGTTGACAACGAGCCCCAGGCCAGCCAGCTGCTCAAGCTCATGGAAGCCATTGAAGACTCTGACGATGTGCAGAAGGTTTACGCGAATTTTGACATCCCCGACGAGATCCTCCAGCGGATCACGT
>JASFKF010000229.1:0-4431 GCA_050118775.1 Syntrophobacterales bacterium | reverse complement strand
GCGAGCTCATTACCCACAATGATTCCTGGGGTACCTAGCGTCCCGCCCAATCCGTCTTCAGCCGCCAAGTCTTTTAAGCTGCCAGCGCGTAAATTTTTTGGCAGATTGATTACCTCGCTGGCCGTAGCCGGATCAATACCTCTAAGCACCGCCCCTGATATGGCCTGGCGTGAACTAATCATTACTTGGGTATAGATAAAAGGCGTGGCAGCAGCTACCCCTGATACTTCTTCAACCTTTGTTTTCACTTGCTTATAGTTGGAAATGTTGCCATCGAAACGGGAAATCACCACATGGGAGGTAACCCCAAGGATTTTGTCCCGGAGGTCTTCCTTGAAGCCGTTCATCACTGCCAGAACCACAATGAGCGCGGTCACGCCAACCGTAACCCCGGCGATAGAAATTATAGTAATTAGAGAGACAAAGGTCTGTTTGCGTTTGGCCTTTAAATAACGGAGGCCTATGAAAAGTTCGTAGGACATAGCGAAAACGTACTTGCTCCCACAGTTAAGTGCTCTCTGGCCTCAGGTGGGGAAATAATATAACCTCCCGGATAGAGGGTAGGTCTGTAAAGAGCATTACTAATCGATCAATACCCACTCCCTCCCCCGCAGCGGGAGGCATGCCGTATTCCAAGGCGCGAATGTAGTCCTCATCCATAAAATGTGCCTCTTCGTCACCTGCCTTCCGTGCCTCAACCTGTTGGAGAAACCGTTCTTTCTGGTCCACAGGATCATTTAGTTCAGAGAAACCGTTGGCAATCTCATAGCCAGCTATGAAGAGCTCAAATCTATCAACCAAGGAAGGATCAACCTGGTTGCGTCGTGAGAGTGGTGACACATCAAGAGGATAGTGGGTAATAAACGTCGGTTGTTCAAGCTTCGGCTCAACCAGGACATCAAATAGTTTGGTTATAACCTTGCCACTATCTTGTCCAGCTGCAGTTACTCCCAGGGATTCGGCTCTGGTCCTTAGCTTTGTCTCATCTTCCACTTCAGTGGAGTCAAGACCCCCAAATATCACCAGCGCCTCTTTTAAGCTGTAGCGGGGCCAAGGTCGGTTCAGATCAATTTCTTTACCCTGGTGAGTTAGCTTCAGGCTGCCATTTAATTCCTGGGCTATGGAGCAGACCATCTCCTCGGTAAAAGGGATAAGGTCCTCATAAGTGGCATAGGCCTGGTAGAACTCCAGCATGGTGAATTCTGGATTGTGCTGAAAAGATATCCCCTCATTACGAAAATTGCGATTTATCTCAAAAACTCGCTCCAAGCCACCTACGAGCAGTCTTTTCAAATAGAGTTCAGGGGCAATACGAAGATACAAGTCGATTCCTAGAGCGTTATGAAAAGTCTTGAAAGGGCGGGCAGTGGCTCCACCTGGGATAGGCTGCATCATCGGGGTTTCCACCTCGATAAATCCATGAACTCTCATAAAACTCTGTATTTTTTGAATAATCTTGGATCTCTTGATAAATACCTCTCGGACGCTGTCATTGACTATAAGATCAACGTAGCGCTGACGATATCTGATTTCCACATCCCGAAGCCCGTGCCATTTTTCCGGCAAGGGTCGCAGACTCTTGCTAAGTATTCTCAGCTCCTGAGCCATTATGGTAAGTTCGCCTGTATTGGTGCAAAAAACAGTTCCCCGTACGCCGACAAAATCACCTATGTCCATTTTTTTGAAAAGTTTATACTCCTCTTTACCAATCAGATCTCTTTTCACGTAGATCTGGAGTAGACCGCTTTCATCCTTTATGTGCATAAAGGTCGCTCTACCAAAAGATCGCATGGACATAATGCGACCGGCACAGACGAAAATCCTTTCCTCCTGCTCTAGGACTTCCTCACTCTTGCCTTCATAGCGATTCTTGATATCTGCCAGGCGATCCTGAACCCGGAAATCATTAGGATACAATTCAACGCCAGCCTGTCGCAGCTCTTCCGCCTTTTGTTTTCGCTGACGCAATACCTGGCTTTCTTCGCTCATGGCTATGCCTCACAGGAACAACAAAAATGAACCACAGAGAACACAGAACGCACAGAGATTCAAAAATGAACTGTAGAGTCGGTACTAGGAATTCCTAAAAGTATTCTCTAGATTAAAATCTCTCTGTGGTCTCTGTGCTATCTGTGGCTTGATCTCCCTGCCTGCCCGCGGGAACAACGGATTGGATTTTGAGGACCTTAAAACGAGTTACCTTAAATCATTTACCCAGTTGAGTCAAGCTCTATAGGTAGGCCGTTGAGGTCATTCTTCGGGGCTTTCCTCCGCCAGAGGAAAGTGGAGTGTAAAGATAGTGCCACTGCGTCCGTCGCTCTCCATGAAGATCTCACCATCATAGTCTTCCACGATCCGGTGAACGATGGTTAAACCAAGTCCTGTTCCTTGGTCCTTGGTGGTAAAGAAAGGATCAAAAACCTTGCCCTGATTCTCTGGGAGAATGCCAGGGCCCGTGTCGGCGATTGAGATTTCGGCTAATTTTCGCTCAATTTCAGCTCCACTCCTATTTGTGCGGATCGCGGTGGCAATGGTTAGGCGGCCGCTGTTTGTCATTTCTTGAACAGCATTTAGCACTAAATTCCAGATCACTTGCTGGAGTCTTTGAGCATCAATGTGGACCCATAAATTATCGGTCAGACTTTTTTCTATTCGAATAGGTCGAGAGAGCTCGGGACTATTTTTCAGCATCTCCAAAGTGTCTTTAATGACCTCGTTAACTTCAACCGATTGGTCCACTGCTTTTTCCGGTCGAGAAAACAGGAGAAACTCATTTACCAGTCCGTTGAGCCTCTCAGCCTCCCGCATGGTAATGTCCATAAGCCGCTGTTGCATGGGACCAAAGTCCACTTCGTCTCTGAGCATCTGGATTGAGCCACTGAGCGAAGCAAGGGGGTTCTTTATCTCATGGGCAATACCGGCTGCAAGTTCCCCCGCCACGGCCAACCGGTCCATCCTTCGCACCTGCTCCTGCATCTGGCGAAATTCGGTGAGATCCTGAAAAATCAAGATCAAGCCCATCTCGTCTCCACCTGGATCCCTGAGGATCGACTTCGAGAATCCGAGATGAAGCTTGGCTCCGTCTTGCCGCTCGAAATCGATATCAATCCCCTCCTGCCTATAAGCCATAACAATTTTGCCACCGCTTTCGGCGCTGAGAGTCAAGTGTTGGATAATATTTGGGAAAATATCACCGATATAACTGCCCTCCAGCTCATTATAGGCCAATCCACAAATCACCTCGGCTGCTGGATTCCCGTAGGTTATTTCAAGTCTGTTATTCAAAGTAATGAGGCCAGTACTCATACTTTGGACAATATTGCGGTGGAGCAATTCGAGCTGATCCAGATCATATTGTTTGGCTTTGAGCTTTACACTGCTGCGGCGAAGCTCCTCTGCCAGGTAACTACTCAGCATGGCAACAACATAAAAGGCGGCTATGTTCATCAGCATAGTATAGAAATAGTAGCCAATGCTATAGGTCATCAGCCCGGTAGCGCGGGTGTAAAATGGATGGATAATATTGAAATATTGCAGATCAAGCAAAGAGCCGTAGCAGATACTGCTAGCCGAGGCGATGAGTAACCCTCCCCGACGATAGATCATGATTGAACCATTGATAATGGTGAGAATGTACATGAAAGAAAAGATGCTCTCGATGCCTCCGGTAACATAGATCAATGCTGTCACAAAGAGGACGTCAAAAAAGAGTTGCACATAAGCAAGGAGAATGTACTTTCTGATGCGGTTGAGCAAAAGGGCGTAGCAAAGAGTAAGAAAGTAGATCACCCCAGTGAGGATATAGAGAGAAAGAAGTGAGGTGTTAAAAAAGGTAGGATAGGCTCTGGCCTGAACAACGACAGTAGCGACCAGCAAAAACGTGGCAAAAAGCAACCTGAGAAGCATAAGCCACTTGATCTTGCCAAGAAGCTCTTTGCTCTCTGTCGAATCCTGTCCCAATTCAGACATGATTAATCAGCCGCCCACTGCCCCGGCCATCTGAAATATAGGCAGATACATGGAGACTACCAAGCCACCGATGGTTCCACCCAGGAAAACCATCATGAATGGCTCAAGCATAGCAGTCAGAGCATCCACGGCTGCGTCAACTTCATCATCATAAAAGTCCGCAATTTTTGCCAACATGGTATCCAAGGCACCAGTGGCCTCACCCACCGAGATCATCTGCACCACCATGGATGGAAAGACCTCACTGTCTGCCAGAGGCTCGGCGATGGTTCGGCCTTCACTAATACTTTGCCTGGTTTCACGCAGAGCATCTTCTATGGTTTTATTACCAGCTGTGGCTGCAACTATTTCCAGACTGTCCAGAATCGGCACGCCGCTACTTATCATGGTCCCGAGGGTGCGAGTAAATTTAGCCACTGCGACCTTGCGAAGGAGCATGCCAAAAACCGGCGTCTTGAGAAC
>JASFKF010000228.1:0-4442 GCA_050118775.1 Syntrophobacterales bacterium | reverse complement strand
GAGTATGCACGAGTCCACCATTAGTCGGGTGACCACTAATAAATACATGCACACGCCGAGGGGCGTGTTTGAGCTGAAATATTTCTTCAACTCATCGATAAGCAGTTTCACCGGTGGTGCCGTGGCTTCCGAGAGTGTAAAGGAGAGAATCCGCCAGCTTGTCGCCAACGAAGATCCTCAAAAACCCTACAGTGATAAGGCCATCGTTGAGAAGCTGCGGGAGGAGAACATCGACATTGCCCGCAGAACCGTAGCCAAATATCGCGAACTGCTGGGCATATTACCCTCCAATCTGCGTAAACAACCAGTGTGGGGGAGTAAGAAAAGAAAAAAGAAGTAAGGTGTAACAAATTCTAAATCTGAAGTACGCAAATGCCCATCGGACTTCCGTCCTTTGAGTGGGTTCCCAGCTTTGAAACAAAGCCAAGCAAGGATGTGAGAAGTGGGATATGAGATGTGGGATAATTGATTTCGGCTTTTAAAATCCGCAATCCGCAATCCGAAATCACACATCCCACATGGGAGATTAGGATTTGTCTAGAAGTGACACTGTTGTTTGGTTAGAATGGACATCGGCCCTAGGACTTCGTAGATAGGGAGGTTGTAGATGCAGGTTTCGGTTACCTTCAGAAAGATTGACGCATCAGATACCTTGCGTAATTACGCTCAAGAAAAACTCTATCGCATCAAGAAATACGTGGAGGATCCCATTGAGGCCCATGTGGTGCTTTCAGTAGAAAAATTTCGGCATATCGCTGAAGTAAGCATCAATGCCAATGGCCTGCGCATCAATGGGCAAGAAGAGACTGGCGATATGTACTCGGCCATCGATATGGTGGTAGATAAGGTTGAATCCCAGATCAAGAGGTACAGGGAGAAACTGAAGAAGCGTAAGAGCGACGGCGGAGCAAAGCCCCTAGTAATGAAGATGAATATCTTGGCCGGCGAGAGTTTTGAAGAGGCCCAAAAACCTCAGATCATTAAGACAAAACAGATTCATGCTAAGCCCATGGATATAGATGAGGCCGTGATGCAGATGGATCTTGCCAATAGCGAATTTTTGGTGTTCACTAATGCCAAGACCCGGAACATCAATGTCATTTATAGACGCAAGGATGGAAACTTCGGCCTTATAGAGCCAGAGAGCTAATAGGGTTGGTCCGTGGGGTTTAGAAAGTAGTTTCTCTGCGCTGCAGACAAGAGGTTTACTAAACGCATTGATGAAAATACTGGACATCCTGAACAAGGATTGCATCATCCCAGAGCTTAGCTCTAGGACCAAGAAGGAGGTCCTGGAGGAGCTAACGGGAGCGTTGTCAAATTGTAAAGCCAATTTGAATAAAGAGGCTCTCGTGGAAGTATTACTTGAGCGTGAACGTTTGGGCAGTACCGGTATCGGTGACGGCATAGCTATACCGCACGGTAAGATTCAGGATCTCGACGAATTGATCTTGTCCTTCGGTCGTAGCACTCAGGGGATAGAGTTTGATTCCATGGACGGCAGGCCAACCCACCTGTTTTTCTTGCTAATAGCTCCGGAAAACTCTGCCGGTATTCATCTGCGCGCCTTAGCAAAGATATCCCGGTTGCTCAAAAGTGCTCACTTCCGCCAGAGGCTTTTGGAGGCCGGAACCATAGAAGAAATCTTCCATGTAATTCAGGAAGAGGATAAAGAGTTCTGACCACGGCGCACTTCGGCCCAATTTAACTGCCCCTGCAGGCCTTACCTCGCCACTTTGAGCATCTAATCGCATAATATACGGCTATCCAACACATACGGGTATTTTTTCACCGCAAAGTGGACAAAGAGCACAATTGATATCGAAATGGAGTATTGGAGTAAAGGTAATTTCGGATCTTGGATTTCGGATTTCGGATTGAAAAAATAAACTGCAAATCAAAGTCTTCAATTTGAAGTCCACAATCCCCATTCCGCATTCCCAAATCCACAATCGAATTGCTCCATAACTCCATGCATCATTAATCTTGGACAACAGTCCTTTTAGAGGTGACCGTGACCGAAAAAGGGAAGGACAGAGCAAATAGAAAATTGAGAGTTGTTGTGGTCACCGGGCTTTCTGGGTCAGGGAAGAGTACAGCTATCAAGGCATTTGAAGATCTTGATTATTTCTGTGTTGACAATCTGCCGGTTGTATTGTTGCCAGAATTTCTCAAGTTGCGAGAGAAATCCTCCGAAGACCTCTATCACATCGCCCTGGGTATGGATATCCGTGAGCGGAGCTTTCTTGAAAGTTATCCTGGAGTCTTTAGCGAGCTACGGGAACGGGGCACCAATCTGGAAATTCTCTTTTTGGAGTCAGCCGATGAGGCCCTCCAGCGCCGCTTTAGTCAAACACGGCGAAAACATCCCCTGGTAGGAGTAGGGACTGTGCTGGACAGAATCCGGGCTGAACGTAAGCGGTTGAAGGATCTCAAGGAAATGGCCTCTCGGGTAATCGATACATCCAACCTCAATGTGCATGAGCTCAAGCGGATGATCTCGAGACTGTACACAGTCTACCCAGAAGATGATACCCTGCACGTAAATGTGCTATCCTTTGGATTCAAATACGGGGTGCCAGCGGAAGCAGACATTGTCATGGACGTGAGATTTCTGCCTAATCCATTTTTTATCAAGGAACTTAGAGACTTGAACGGCACTCAAGATCCGGTAATTCGATTTGTTATGCAACAGGGGCATACACAAATATTTCTGGATAAGTTTACTGAGTTGGTTAACTATCTCTTGCCTCGTTATAGGGAGGAAGGTAAAAATTATCTAACTATCGCGGTGGGATGTACCGGAGGGAAACATCGATCCGTGGTCGTCAGCGAGCAACTAAAAGTCCAATTGGCAGGACTGGGATATCCGGTAACGGCAGGTCACCGGGATGTGGAGGTGGATTAGTCAATCTGCTGGAATGATGGAAAGATGGAATGTTGGAATATTGGGAAGAAAAAAAATATTTATTCATTAATTGTTCCAGTACGTTATACCCATAATTCCACTATTCCATTGTTCCAATATTCCATATTAAAAAGGTTGACTTGATGGTTTTTGCAACTAAGGAGAACACTCATGGTGGGAATGTTGGTGATTACGCATCAGCGGCTGGCAGAGGAGTTCATAGCCACCGCTGAGCTGATTGTGGGTAAGATAGAAAGCTGTGTTGGACTATCCCTAGATCCTAATCTACCAGTGGACGATCTGCGGCAACAGATTGACCAGGCAATGGATAGGGTAAACGACGGCGATGGTGTCATAGTCCTCACTGACATGTTCGGGGGTACCCCTTCCAATTTGAGTCTGAGTTTTCTTAATAAGGAGGGAATCGAAGTAGTAACTGGGGTGAATCTGCCTATGCTCCTCAAGTTAGCACAGTCGCGAGAGGACCATAAAGTGGATGAATTGGCCAGAATAATAAAGGACTATGGTCGACGAAGTATCTCCTTGGCAAGTGAGATTCTGGATCAAGAGGTGGCAGAATAGAACGGAGGAAAGGAATATGACTGTTAAAGTTGGAATCAACGGTTTTGGTCGTATTGGTCGAATGGTGATGAGAAGTATTATCCAGCGTAAAGCGGACATTGAGGTAGTGGGCATAAATGATCTGAGCGATCCAGAGGAGTTGGCTCATCTTCTACGCTATGATTCGGTTCACGGGCGGTTCGAATCTCCTGTGGAGGTCAAAGGCGGGAATCTGGTCATAGGGGGCAAGGAAATACATTGCACCCAGATCAGGAACGTAGAAGAGTTGAAATGGAAAGATTTCGGCGCGGACGTAGTCTTAGAGTGCACCGGGCTATTTCGGGACAGGGACTCCGCTGCCAAGCACTTACAAGCCGGAGCTCGCAAAGTGATCATTAGCGCACCGGGGAAAAACGTAGATGCTACCTTTGTAATTGGGGTAAACGAGGAAACTTACGACGGAGCCAGTCACCATATCGTTTCCAATGCCTCCTGCACCACTAATTGTCTAGCACCAGTGGTTCGGGTTCTAAACGATGCCTTCGGCATCGAACATGGATTGATGACAACCATCCATGCCTATACCATGGGTCAAAATCTATTGGACGGACTGCACAAAGACAGGCGTCGGGGGCGAGCTGCTGCCCTTTCCATGGTACCCACAACCACTGGAGCCGCGGTGGCAGTGACCTTAGTCATTCCGGAACTGAAAGGCAAAATGGACGGCATGGCAATTCGCGTCCCAACTCCCAATGTCTCAGTGGTTGACTTTGTGGGACGAACAAGTCGTGATGTGTCCAAGGAAGAGGTAAACAAGGCCTTGGAAGATGCGGCCAACGGCCGACTTAAGGGCATTCTAGCTTACAGCACTGAGCCGTTGGTTTCTACAGATTTCAACACTAGCTTCTACTCCTCAATAGTAGATGCAGCCCTTACCAGTGTGATAGATGGTCGTATGGTCAAAGTCCTGAGC
>JASFKF010000227.1:0-4445 GCA_050118775.1 Syntrophobacterales bacterium | reverse complement strand
GAGGCGTACCTGGATGGTACGTCGGCAGGGGCCAGCACCCGAGGACGCCAGGAAGGACGGCCATATCCGTGGTCGCAGCAGGTGATTCATGAAATATCCGGGTTAAAAATTACACTACACAACCTCCTTTGCTGGCGACTTGTAGCACCTGCCGTCACTGCTGTCAAGTCGCAGTGAGCCAGCAACTTTATAAATTTCCCTATGCAGAGATGAATCTGTCGAGTTCAAAGTTAAAAGTTAAAAGTTCAAGGTTTTAATTTTATTTGGAGTCGAAAATCTCCGAAGGCAAAGAACCTTGAACCTAACCATTATTTCTAGACATATTTAACAGTTAACGACTTATCAATACAATTATCTTAAACTTGGAACCATTGTTACGGTTGAATTATCTGTGGTTTTGTTGTCTCATAGCGGATGTCCGGTAGCACGCCCATCTAATTCGCGCTTGCTGCGCTCCGCTCAGTCCCGCAAGCGGGTTCCCAGTTTCACGGCTTCACCATACCAATCCATGATATATCCGGACTAGGGGAGGAGATCATGAAAGACCTGATAAAACTTTTGGAAGAACTTTCTTCCTGCCCCGGGCCACCGGGAGGGGAAGAACCGGTGGCCAATCTAATCAGAAAACATCTGAAGTCTCAGTGTCAGATTCAGCGTGACGGCCTGGGCTCTCTCATGGCAATTAAGGAAGGAACGAGGAGACAGCCGCGCATTATGCTCACGGCCCACATGGACGAGGTGGGCTTCATGGTGCAAAATATTACCAAAGATGGTTACTTGCGGCTCCAGCCCTTAGGTGGCTGGATCGCCAGCCATCTGCCTGGCCAGCGGCTAAACGTTCATGGAAACAAAGTTGCAGTGGAAGGGATTGTCGCCTCCATACCTCCTCATTTCACCAAGGAACAGAAAAGCGAAGTAAAGGTAGAAGACCTGCTGCTTGATGTGGGCGCTGTCTCAAGAGATGAGGTTGCCTCTCTGGGGTTACAACTTGGGGATCTCATAACACCGGCCAGCCACTTCGCTGTCTACAACAAAAAATTTCTCGCCAACAAGGCTTGGGATGATAGGGTTGGCTGCGCGGTGCTCATTGCCGCCACGAAAAAGATCAAGAAACATCCAAATACTGTCGTGGCCGCGGCAACCGTGCAAGAGGAAGTAGGGTCTAGGGGTGCGGTAACCGCAGTTGAGGTGGCGAAACCGCAGGCGGCTATTGTGCTGGAAGGTCCTCCGGCGGATGACCTCCCGGGAGTGGCCAAGGACAGTCCTCAGGGAGCCTTGGGCAAGGGCTGTCAGATCCGCCTTTACGATCCTTCCGTCATCATCCACCGGCACTTCTGGCAGTGGGTTGCAGAACTGGCACAAGCAAAAAAGATCACTCACCAGTTGGCGGTACGCCAGAGCGGGGCAACTGACGCTCGTGCTATCCATCTGGCTCAAGGTGGTATTCCCACGGTGGTGCTCGGAGTACCGGTGCGGTACGCCCACAGCCACAGTGGCTTGATTAATTTGCAGGATGTTCAGGCCACCCTAGATCTCACAGTGGCGATTCTGCAGAAGTTGGACAATAAAACCCTCAAATCCCTTTTGCCAGCGTAGTGGATCGACACGGGGAGACGGAGAGAATTTGACACTGAAATGGCTTGTATTTGATAGCCGTATCTCCCCTCCTCCGTTTCTCCGCGTCAGATTTCTAAGAACCTGAATCATGCGAATCCAGATATGAAGAACGCCCTCGATCGCATATTCCTAACCAATGACCTCCCCGGTACCGGCGGTCGAATAAAAGAACGGCCAGAAGATTTCATCGTCGAGGAAATCCCTCTTTACCCATTTTCCGACACCGGAGGTTTCGCTTTTCTCTTCTTGGAGAAAAACAACCTGTCCAACTTGGATCTGGTTAATCTCATACGGAAGCATTTAGACCTCGAAGATCACGAAGTCGGTGTAGCCGGCTGGAAAGACAAACGTGCCATTACCCGCCAGTGGATTTCTCTCCCCCATGAGAAAACCTCTGAAGACCGGTTAGCCCCACTGGCTGATAAAGGTATAAAAATCCTAGAAAAAAAACGTCACTCCAACAAGCTCCGCATAGGACACCTTCTAGGAAACCGTTTTTCCGTTCTTATCCGCCAACCAGATCCACAGGCTGAGAATAGGGCGGCATCCATTATCCTACGGTTGCAGACCCATGGCCTTCCCAACTTTTATGGACCTCAGCGCTTCGGGGCTGGAGGTGACAATCCGCAAAAAGGTTTGGCTTTGTTGCTGGGAAAATATCGTGTTACCTCGGTCCGGAAAAGGAAACTTTTGATCAGCGCCTATAGCTCCCTCCTTTTTAACCTCACCCTGAGAAACCGTATAGAGCAGGACCTTTTTACTAGACTGCTTCCGGGCGACATTGCCAAAAAGCATGACACCGGTGGACTTTTCTTGGTGAGTGATGCTGCTAAGGAACAGCCTCGGGCGGACCGCTTGGAGATAAGTGCCACTGGTCCCATTTGGGGAAAAAAGATGAGAAGGGCTGGGGAAGAAGCCGGTGCTCTCGAGGAAAAAATCCTTATCGCTCAAGGGTTGACGCCGGATGTTTTTCGCAAACAGCCGGGAAGCAGGCGATCCCTGCGGGTGGCTCTAGGGGAATTTACCATTAAGCCAGAATTAGAAGGACTGCGGTTGGAATTTTTTCTGCCAAAAGGTTCTTATGCTACCGTCCTGCTCGACGAGATAATGAAGACGTGAAGGGCGCCATTAGATTTCTTCAAACCTATTCAATTCCATGTTCTTCCTGATTTTACCTGGATCATAAATGCGTCCGTTGAAGGCGATGTAAACACCAGCAGGTAAAACTTGTAAAGCAGCCACTGCTGAACCCACATTAAAGGGGGCATCGCTGACCTTTGATCTAGCAGGTTCGATAGCTCCTGTCAGTACTATAACTTTGTTTGGTATACCGACGAGTTTTTGTGCCGTTTCAATCATGGTGTCAGTACCATGAATCACTACGACATATTCATGGGCATCAGATGATATTTTATCAAACAACAGCCGACGATCATCATCGGTCATATCTAGGCTGTCTTTCTTGAACAAGGATTCACACTCATAGTCAAAATTAACCTGGGCTTCGCTCAATATCTGTTCCACTGTGGGCTCACCTACCTCATACTTGCTCTTTTTGTCAAAATAAACCTTGTCTATCGTACCCCCGGTGGTATAGATCTTGATCTTCATCTTTCTTTTCTCACGATCCTCTACTTTACAGTCGCCAATCAGCAACTACCAACCACCACCTCCGCCACCTCCGCCACCTCCGCCGGAGGATCCTCCCCCGCCACTTCCAGAAGAGGAACCAGGGGCAGTGGAAGAAGAGGAGATAGCGCCCGTGAGGGAACTACCCAGGCTAGATGCAACTCCCGTTATACCATCCGTTCGCCAGGAATTTCCACTATACCAGCTGGGGTGGTATCTTCCCCCCACAGCACTGGCGGCCAGTACGGTAGCGAATTGTTCACTCCATTCATGTTCCACATCCAGGGCCAAAGCATAGGGAAGGTATTTTTCGAACAGTTCCGGCGTCTTCTCTGGCGGATTCAGGATATTCAGCCTTTCTTTTTCCGCCACCGAGAGGTAAAGCTTAAATCCCTCGATCTTGTCCATGAGCTTTCTGCCCGTCAAGGTGGGGGCTTTCAGCAGATGGTAAAAAAGTGCGTTAATTACAACTATTACCACAAGAATGATCGCGGCCAAAGGGGATACAGCGGAGGAAAAGGCCACCAGACCGAAAACTTCCCCGGCAAAAAACGGCAGGGCAAAAAGCGTCACTCCTATGGCACCAGTACCGGGAAATAAAAGAAATCCCCCTGAACCAAGAACTGACTTCCAGGCATTTATCACCATCAAGGCCAGGAAAAAGCACCCAGCCGTCCATATTGACAACCACACACACATGAAGACCGCAACAGGCAAGTTCTGCGAAGTGAGAATTACCGAGGCAAGGGTCAGAAAGGTAATAACCAGTCCCACAATAAAATAGCTGGAGTTGAGAATAAAATACTTCTTGTTTGCCCCTTTCATTAGATACTTCTGCAACTCCTTCAGGGCACCACCAATCTTCTCGTGATTTTTATTCTTTAGTTTGATTTTGTCGTTATAGCCGAAAAGCTTCCGGGCAATTTTCACCTCACCTCCAGATAACTTTGCCTCGCCACCACCTGTCCTCTTAAGGGTGAAAGTACCCGACTCGTCTTCTTTGATGGTTAAGTAGCCCTTAACCGCCATGTTGACCACCGCCACTGCAAACAACTTGTGGTCGAGGCGGCCCAAGCGCATAATCAATCGTGCCAAAGCCGGAGAAACCCATTTGGGTGGTGAGAAAAGGGGGAAAATAGTCCCCGCCTGAGGATCTTTGCCCACCTGGTACCAAGCAACAAAATAGAAAAAGGTCAGGG
>JASFKF010000226.1:0-4455 GCA_050118775.1 Syntrophobacterales bacterium | reverse complement strand
CCTCGACGGCTGTGGAGGTGCTGGCGTAGGCAGAGATCATAATCACTATTGTGTGCGGATGAAGCTCTTTACACCTCTTCAATACCTCAAGACCATCAATTTCCTTCATGCGGATGTCGGTGATTACCAGATCAAAGTCACTTTTCTTGAGAAGATCGATGGCCTCACCACCGCCTGCCGCAGTGGCCACCTGGTAGCCTTCTTTGTTCAGCATGATTTCCAGAAATTCTCTCATGCTGTTTTCGTCGTCAACGACAAGGATGTTGGCCATGGTGGTTCAGTCTCCTGTCATGGCATTGCGATTTCTGCTAAGGAATAAGTAAATCAGCAAAAATTTTCTCGCTATGGATATGGGATATGGGATGTAAGATGTAGGACAGGCAATCCTTTGTTGATCAACATCTCACATCTCACATCGACGTTGGGATTGCAAACTCCGGGATCTCAGGATCCGGCCCTCGCTGCCCGTGATCTTCATTGCAAGAATGGTACCTAACCGCTCAGACTTTACTTTCTAAAGATGACCTTACCATCTCGAAGGACCATGACCGCACAACCCTTTAAGTTCCAGCCATGAAAAGGGGAATTTTTGCTCTTGGAGCGAAACTGGTTAACGTCGACGGTAAACTCCCGCAGGGGATCAATGAGAGTGATGTCGGCCTGGAGGCCTGAAGACAGTCGGCCCAGTTCAACCCCGAGAATACTGGCAGGATTGCAAGTCAGTTTGCTCAAGGCCTCAAGAGGACTAAGAATACCCTGCTCCACCAGCCGGAGAGTCAATGGTAAGGCGGTTTCCAAGCCGATCATTCCAAAAGCGGCATAGTCGAACTCCACATCCTTTTCTATGGTGCTGTGCGGCGCATGATCGGTGGCGATGGCGTCGATGGTGCCGTCGGCAAGGCCCTGGTGAATTGCGGCTAGGTCCTTGGAAGAGCGAATCGGTGGGTTTACTTTCAGGTTGGTGTCGAAATTCTCGAGTGCTTCGTCAGTAAGGGTGAAATGGTGGGGGGTGGCCTCGGCAGTTACCTTTACCCCGAAGGCTTTGAATTGCCTGATGAGTTCTACTGATCCGCCACTGGACAAATGAGCGATGTGCAGGCGCCCGCCAGTGAGTCCTGCCAGACTGCAGTCGCGGAATACCATTACGTCCTCAGCCACGTTGGGGATTTCCTTGAGGCCAAGGCGGGTGGAAACCAAGCCTTCATGCATGACACCATCATCCGCCAAGTCACGGTCTTCGGCGTGGCTGATCACCGGCAGATCGAACACCTGGGCGTATTCTAGAGCTCTGCGCATGAGTTGACTGTTCATCACCGCTTGGCCATCGTCGCTGATCGCTATAACTCCTGCTTCTTTTAACTCGGCGTATTCTGCCAGCACCTCACCTCTTTGCCCCTGGCTGATAGCGCCCACGGGAAAGACACGAACAAGGTCAGCCTCAGCCGCACGACGGAGGATGAAATCAGTGACCGCGGAGTTATCATTGACCGGTTTAGTGTTGGGCATGCAACAGATTGAAGTAAAACCCCCGGCAGCTGCGGCTTGACTACCGCTGAGAATGGTTTCCTTGTATTCCTCCCCGGGCTCCCGCAGGTGGGTGTGGAGATCAATAAGTCCCGGCACCACCCATAGTCCCTTCGCCTCTATAATCTCTGTGGACGCATCTGATTTGGAGTCTAGGGAACCGGTGGGACCTACACCTCTGATGACACTTCCCTCAATGAGAATGTCATGGAGCTCGTCTAAACCACTTGCCGGGTCAAGGACCCTGCCGCCGCGGATGAGCTTACTCATCCTTTTCTCCTCCTATGAGCAAATAGAGCAGAGCCATACGAATGGCGACGCCGTTAGTTACTTGATCCAGGATAACAGAATAAGGTCCGTCAGCAACAGATGGACTAATCTCGACGCCACGGTTGATCGGTCCGGGATGCATGATGAGTACGTCTGGTTTAGCCTTGGACAGTTTTTCTTCGTTTAAGCCATAGACCCTAGCATACTCTCTTAAGCTGGGAAGGAGCATCTTCCCCTGCCGCTCCAGCTGAATCCTGAGCATCATGATTACATCT
The DNA here is from genome assembly GCA_050118775.1 of Syntrophobacterales bacterium. Classification (GTDB taxonomy): domain Bacteria; phylum Desulfobacterota; class Syntrophobacteria; order BM002; family BM002; genus BM002. The sequence continues at coordinate 2,386 of JASFKF010000226.1, read as the reverse complement.
GCTTCAGGGATGACGTCTTCGAGATGGTTGAAAACCTCCACACCCAACTTGTCCAAATCTTGGGGAATCATTGTATTGGGGCCAGCTACCAAAACCCTGGCCCCCATCTTGGTGAGGGCCCAGATGTTGGAGCGTGCTACTCTGCTGTGAGCAATGTCGCCGATGATGGCAACGGTTTGCCCCGCTATGGTCCCCTTGTTGTCTCTTATGGTGAGGAGATCGAGGAGGGCTTGAGTAGGGTGTTCGTGCATGCCGTCGCCAGCGTTAATGACCGATGCCTCCACCCGTCTGGCCAACATGTGAGGCGCTCCAGCTGCCGAATGGCGGAGCACTATAACGTCCGGATTCATTGCCTCCAGATTCTTGGCCGTATCGACTAAGGTCTCGCCCTTGACAATGCTGCTGGTGGAGGCGGAGATGTTGAAAGTGTCAGCACTTAGTCGCTTTGCGGCAATCTCGAAGGAGGTGCGGGTCCTGGTGCTTGGCTCATAAAAGAGATGAACCACGGTCCTGCCCCTCAGGGTAGGGACTTTCTTGATGGATCGGGTTGAGATTTCCTTGAAGGTCTCCGCCGTTTCAAGGATAACTTCGATCTCCTCAACCTCAAGCTGTTTGATTCCTAGCAAATCTTTCTTGCGGAACTGCATAGATTGCTTCCTCGGCGGATGGGCGGCAACCAAAACGAGGGAGATGCAGCCCGAAACAACGGTAGTTGCGAGATGGGAGGGCGTTAATTTTCAGCACGATAATCTATCCCATTTGCCCCTCCTTTGCAAGGTTAATTCTCACTAGGAGTTATCCCGAGATACTTTAGAGACATGGGCCACGGGGAAGCTACTCCACAACGCACATGATTCGCACCATCTATTGGCAGGATTCCTGTTTAGTATGCACCATATCTTCATGCAGGCCCTCTCGAGGCTGAGAGAGTGAAGATCCGGTTGCCCGTCCGCCAGCGGCTTCGCCTCAGGCGATTGCCGGGCGGGCTCAGACGTTCGTTGTTTCGCAGCTTCCCCTTTTGGCCTTTGCGGATGTCTCTTCTGAGTGAATGCGGAAGTGAGCACAACCCTTCCGCCAGTCACTTCAGAAAAGGCACCTGCTGTCGTCATCTAGATTAGCCACGGCATCCATCGTTAAGAATTTTGCCATGCTATGGTCAGCGAACTTTGGCACAAGACATTGATATAGTTTAGTATTTGCCACGGAAAACAAACGACTGACGACGGACCAAAAATGGATTTGACATCCAGCAGGGGCTCCATTATTATTGAGCACCCTTCACGCGGAGTAGGTTCCTTCCTGGCAGGCAAGTTGCAGTTGGGTCTGCTCTTCCTACGTGATACAATTTAACTAAGATAATGGAGCCAAGCAATGCAAGGAAACACCATGGCCTTACAGCAGAGCGTAGAAGCCCCGGCGCTCACTGAAAACGCATTGGTGGTGTTGAAGAAGCGTTATCTCAGGAAGAACGAGTACGGAGAGGTGGTGGAAACACCGGAGGAGATGTTCCGCCGGGTGGCCGACACCGTAGCCGAGGCCGAGTTGATTTACGACCCCCAAGCTCCTGTGGGTGAGGTGGCAGCGAAATTCTATGGTTTGATGACCCGCCTGGAACTAGTGCCCAACTCACCTACCTTGATGAATGCAGGTAGGGAGCTGGGACAACTTTCCGCATGTTTTGTCTTGCCCGTCGATGACTCCATAGAATCAATTTTTGAGGCTATCAAGCACACCGCCATGATTCACAAGAGCGGAGGCGGGACCGGTTTCTCCTTTTCTCGGGTTCGGCCGGAAAATGACACAGTTCTATCGACCCAGGGAGTTTCTAGCGGACCTATAAGTTTTATGACCGTTTTTGATGTGGCCACCGAGACCATAAAGCAGGGAGGGACTCGACGGGGTGCGAACATGGGAATTCTCCGGGTGGATCACCCTGATGCAGAGGCATTTATCACTGCGAAAGTCGACAATGACAAATTAAATAACTTCAATATCTCTGTGGCAGTGACCGATAAGTTCATGCAGGCCGTGGAGGAGGATGGGGAATACGATCTCATCAATCCCCGGACCGGTGAGAGAGAAAAACGCCTCCAGGCGCGGGAAGTATTTGAAAAGATTGTTGATTCCGCTTGGAGAAACGGAGAGCCCGGTATTATCTTTCTCGACTCCATCAACCGCGACAATCCCACGCCCCACATAGGTGAAATCGAATCGACCAATCCCTGTGGCGAACAACCTTTGCTACCTTATGAATCCTGCAACCTGGGATCCATTAACTTGACCAAGGTAGTGGAAAATGGACAGACTAATTTTGAAAAGCTCAAAGAGATTGTTTGGACAAGTGTCCATTTTCTGGATAATGTTATCGACGTAAATCGCTATCCCT
>JASFKF010000225.1:0-4459 GCA_050118775.1 Syntrophobacterales bacterium | reverse complement strand
CCACACGGCCAGCGCGTTTGGTCTCGTCAGGTAACTTCTTCACATCTAAGAAGCGAACTTCTCCCGCAAGTTTTCGCTTCTTGACTCTTTCGAGGTCCGACGATACGCCTTCCTTATCTACATCTGCAGCTGCAGCCCAGAAGCTATCTGCGTCTAGGTCCAAAGTAAGTTCCCAGAGCCTGCCTTCCAACATGGCCTGGCTTCTGGCGTAAGACACCGCCCCTGCCAACCGCCTTGAGCTTGCTTTCAGATCGCTGCGAAACAATAAGGATGAAGCTTCCGGGAGGACCAGTCCAAGGACTACCGCCAGGATCATAAGAACAACGGCAAGCTCCACCAGAGTAAAGCCTTGCGGTTCATTCGATCTCCCAACTCTGCACGTCTCCATTCTTTCCCTCGCCGCCTTCCTCACCATCAGCGCCGTAGGAGATAAGATCAAAATCGCCGTGCTCCCCTGGACTGATATAGACATAATCATTTCCCCAAGGGTCCTTGGGAATCTTGGGGAGATAGCCCTTTTCCGGGTACCTTCTAGGAATCTTTCCAATGGAGGGTTTCTCTACTAGGGCCTCTAATCCTTGCTCAGTGGTAGGATAGTCGCCGCTGTCTAGCTTGTATTCTTTTAGTGCCGCGGAAATACTCTCTATTTGCATTTGGGCTTTTACCATCCTTGCCCTTTCTGGCTTCTCCATAAAACGTGGCACGATTAGCCCTACCAAGATGCCAAGGATAATAATAACTACCATTATCTCGATCAGGGTGAAGCCGGACCTGGCACATATAAGCCTGACCGAAGAACTTCTCAATTCCATCCTTCCGCCTCCAAATTTTAACCTTGACTGCCACCAACCGGAACCAACTCTATCTCTACCCTCCGATTTGTCGCTCTCCCCTCTGGGGTATCATTCGGCACAAGCGGGTCAGACTCTCCCATGCCGATGGTTTCAATTCTTTCTGGACTTATGCCTTTTTCAACTAGATACCGTTTAACAATGCTTGCCCGCGACCTCGAGAGTCTTTCGTTGAATCTGTATGTCCCCACATTGTCTGTGTATCCGCGGATGAAGATCTCGTAGTCTGGACTCAATTTTGCTATGGTAGCGAGCCTGTTCAACTTTTCATATGCTTCAGGAGTTATCTTGGACGTCCTGTAATCGAAGTTAATAATTGGACTGTAATCGCTAAAAGAGGAATCATCCTCAGCCTGAGGTTCAAAAATGTCTTCCTCGTAAGCGCTGCTTTCCGCCGCCCCGATTTCAAGGATTTGCTCTCTTTCCTCTTTATGGATCTTTTTGATTATGTGAACATCACCCTGAAGCAAGACAATATGATTGGGCTTAATTCGCAACACCCTGACCTCTCCCAAGAAATCGCCCTCGTGCACAATCCTGTCATTCAAAACGGCTATACTATTTCCTGGGTTTCTATCCCAGGCTATGGCATTCAGCTTGAGATTGGGCAGCAAATCTGGCGTGGCTAAAGGTTCTCTAATGCCGGTCATTTCATTAGGATCATAATCAGGCGCTATCTCTGCCGCCTCCCCGTAAAGGGCAACGGGTACTGTCTCATCTTGCTCCACGGTAGTTCCATCTGTCTGCTCTCCTGCCAGGTTTTGGGCAAATTCCGGCATCACTATTGGCTTCTTGATTAGGGTACGGTTCTCCGCTGACAACTGAGCGGTCGGTACACTCACCTGGGAAAAGTATTTGCTACCAAAGCCAAAATACCAGAGCCCGAAAAACACCCCTACAGCGAGGGTCAGAACTGCACCGGCAAAGGCAGATCTCATTGACCCGGGTGGGGGCACAGCTCCATATAAGGGCTGATAGAGGGGATCAGTGGCTACTTGCCTTACTTCGCGCCTTCCCACTCTTTTCTTGCCATGCTGGTAGGCCTCATTGAGAGCCCGCTCGCCGAGTTGATTTATCAGTCTGGGTGTCCCCCGCGATCTTTCCCAAATACTATCCAAAGCTTGGGTGGTAAAAAGGGATGGGTTGGTGCAGCCGGCCTTTGTCAGACGATGGCATACATAGTCGATGGTATTCGCACGATCTAATCTAGGTAATTCGCATCTGACCCCTATTCGCTGGTTCAGGGATATGAGGCGTGGATGTCTGAGCGTATCTAGAAGTGAGGGCTGACCGGCCAAGATTATTTGCAGCAGATGAGCATTGGCAACCTGCAAATTAGACAGTATCAAAATTTCATCCAAAATGGGTATGGCTAGACGGTGGGCCTCATCGACAATAAGGACCACAGGTTTTCTTTTTTGTTCTTTGCCCAAAAGGTAGTTCTGCAGTTCCTTTGTGGTGGAGTAGCGGGAGCCATCGCCAACCGGGACTCCCAGTTTCTTGTTCACTGTCTTCAAAAATTCGACTTCAGTGAGGTACGGGTAATTGAAATAGCCGGATAAGTAGCCATCGTGGCTGTGGATATGGCAGCAAATCGTGGTTTTTCCCGTACCAACCTCACCAAGCAACAACATGAGGCCACATCTATCCTTGATACCCTTACTCAAGGAGACTATTGCCTGCCGGTGATCAGGGGCAAAATAGAAGAAGTTCGGATCAGGGGTGTTCCCAAATGGTTTGCACCGCAGGCCGAAGCAATCCTGATACATGTCAAACCCCTCTCTGCAAATGCCTAAAATGTTCTAAAATTCCTAAAGTTATAAGCAGTTCAAATTAAATCCAAAATCCGCAATCCAAAATCCGCAATCTTCTGGCATCCTACCTCTTACAATAAATGACAGCGTAGCGTAGTGACCTAATGACGGCGAAGCCTAGTGACGCAAGGGGCTCTATGCCCCATGCTCCATGCCCCATGCCCTATCCTATGAGGTGGCTCATCTCAAAAATAGGCAGAAGCACCGCTAGAACTACAAAACCCACAAAAAAGGCGAGGAACAGAATCATCAAGGGACCCAACAACGAGGTAAGGGTGGTCACGCTGGTTTCCACCTCGCTGTCAAAAGTGTCGGCAACTTTGAACAGCATCCCTTCCAGATTGCCACTCTGCTCTCCCACCGAAATCATCTGGATAACAGAGGGGGGGAAAACTCCACCCCGTGCCAATGGTGCGGTTATGCTTGCTCCCTCGCTTATTTCTTGACGGGCTTCCTCTATGGCTTGCCGGAGAACTACATTGCCCACCAGGCTCCGAACAATCTCCATGGCGCTTAGCAAGGGTACGCCGTTTTGTAGCAAGGTACCCAAGGTTCTGGTAATGCGCGTTAGAGCCACTTTCTCCACGATGGGCCCCACTACGGGCAGCTTTAGTAACAATTTGTCATAGCGACGACGGCCCTTATCGGTCTTCACGTAATAGCGAGCTGCGAACAAGCAAGCAATGATGGCCAAAAGAGCCACAGGCCAGTATTTCTGAAAGAGCTCACTCACTCCTATCAAAATCGTCGTGGGCAGTGGCAATTCTTGCTTCATCTCCACAAAAATCTGGGTAACTCTGGGAATCACATAGGCCATGAGGAAAATTACCACCCCCACACCAACGATTAGCATTAAGATCGGATATGCTAAAGTCGACCGGATCTTTCTTTGTAAGGCCAACTGCTGCTCACCGAAGTCGGCCAGTCTTTCCACCACCAGTTCCAAGGTGCCGGAAGTTTCCCCAGCATTGATCATGGAGGTGTATACTGACGGAAAAACGGATGAGTGTTCCATGAGAGCATTCGCCAGACTCATTCCCTCTTTGACCCGCTCTCGCACTTGGGAGAGAACCTTGCGCAAGGCTGGCCGTTTCACCTGCTCAAGCACACCGCTCAGGGCAGACACCAGAGGTAGTCCTGCCGAGAGAAGGGTGGAAAGTTGTCGGGTGGTGCTAACCAACTCTGTTCTTCGCACCCTTTGCAGGGGAAGTCTGAATTGCAGTCGACTTGGTCTCTCGCTGATTTCATCGGCATGGGTCTCTTCCAAGCGACTGGGGTAGATGCCGTCTGATCGCAGCTTTTGTCTGGCAACCCGGGCGCTGTCCGCATCAATGATTCCCTTGCGGCTTTTCCCAGCCCTATCAATGGCTACATATTCAAATACCGGCATCTACTCACCGCTCCGCGGTTCAAGCGAGACGTGAAGTGGGGCGAGACGAGAAGTCGGGTCCTGAAGCCCTCAGAAGACTCTTGTTTTACAGGTCTCGCCAGTCTCGCTATCCTTACTGCCCGCTGCCTGCTGCCTCCTGCCTGCTGATCAGCGCATTAGTCGCTGATCAGACTTGCGTTACCCTCAACACCTCGCTGATAGTCGTCTTCCCCTCAATCACCTTCTGAATTCCATCCTCCCGAAGGCTCACCATTCCTTCTGTCCTCGCAGCTTTGTTTATCTGGTTAGAATCCGAGGTTTGCAGCAGCAACCCCTTTATCGATTCAGTCATCCGCAGAAATTCGTAAATACCGCTTCGTCCGCGGTAACCGGTTTCCAAGCACTTTTCACAGCCCTTCGCCCGG
>JASFKF010000224.1:0-4498 GCA_050118775.1 Syntrophobacterales bacterium | reverse complement strand
CCCGCCGTGGATCATTTTAGAGGATTTGCTGCTAGTGCCACTGGCAAAGTCACTCTTTTCAATTAGAGCTACTTTCATGCCTCGCAAGGCACCGTCTCGAGCTATAGCAGCACCGGTCACTCCTCCACCAATAACGGCAAGATCAAATTCCTCCCGCTGCATTCTGCTGAGGTTAATTGCCCTCGTTCTATGGGAAAAAGACCCCTGATAGTATTTAGCTCTTAGACGAAGCATTTAACAATTTTCCCGGGTTCATAATGTTCTGGGGATCAATCTTGTTTTTGAGTTCGGCCAGGAGTGACAAACCTTCCGTGCCAAGATAGGCGGATGTCCAGGGTTTGTGCACAGAGCCGATTCCATGGTGATGGCTAAGAGCCCCTCCGTGTTTAAGGATTGCCTCAGTGGCCGCCGTTTTAACCGTCTGCCATTGTTCAAGTTCTTGTCCAGGTTGCTGCCTGGCCATAAAGGTGAAATACAATGAAGCGCCATCAGGGTAAGCGTGAGAAAGATGGCCCAAGATCAAAGCTCCAGGGGCAGAACCGAGGATTGAATCGGAAAGCGCCTGGCGCACGGCTGCATACAATTCTGGAAGCTTTTGCCATGGAGCAGCTGTCTCCAGGGTGTCGACCATGACAGAGCGGTCCAGAAGATCATCCCGAATATAAGGATGGCGAAAACGCTCCTTTATCCAATTGCGGGCAGGGAGACTGCCCAAATAAAGTCCTGAGCGAGCATATCGGTGGGCCTCTCTGTTCGCAGCTGAGACAAGTCGGTCCGGTCCCTCAAAAATCAATAAAAGAAGTGCACTGTTTTGCAGATCAAAACCCCTGAGTCTTACGTATAGATGGCCTAGTCGTTCCTTGAGTGATGGCCGGTGAGATTCAGCGAGTAATAAAGCCATGGCAGTTTCCTGGGGATCGGAAAGTCTCATCACTGCCGGGCGAAGATCTGCTTGCAGCATCTTCTTTACAGCATTCACGCCGGAGGCGAAATCAGGGAACAGGTAGGAAGCATAGACCCGACTCTGGGGCAAGGGGTGAAGTCGTACCACAACCTGAGTAATAACTCCCAATGTGCCTTCGGAGCCGATCAAACATTGAAGTAAAGAAGGCCCCGCAGCATCCGCCGGCACTATGGGAGAGTCCAATACTCCGGTTGGACTCACAAGGCGAAGGCTGACTACCATCTGTTCAATCTTGCCATATTTGGTTGAGTTCTGCCCGGCCGAGCGGGTGGCAACCCACCCTCCCAGGGTGGAAAATTCAAAAGATTGGGGAAAGTGGCCGAGGGTAAAACCATTGGCATTGAGTTCTTTCTCCAAGTCCGGTCCCAGAATTCCACTTTCGACCAGGGCAGTGTGGGAAGTGTGATCGATGTTCAGAACACGATTCATCCCGCGAAGATCAAGGGTTACCGACGGCTTGCCATTTCCGGGAACCTCTACTCCACCCACCACGGAAGTGCCACCTCCGAAGGGCACAACAGCCCACGCCCTCTGGGAGGCCAGGGCAAGCAAGTCCTCAATTTGCTCTTGCCTCTGAGGAAAGACTACGACGTCAGGAGCTCTTTCCACTGTGCCTCGACGAATTCTCAACAGATCAACATAGGATTTACCAAAAGAGTGCCTGATCCGGTCTGCGTCGTCGATAGTAACACCGCTCTCGCCGAATAAATCTCTTAAGGCTTCCAATTCCTTTGAAGTCAGTCGGGAGGGTGGCAGTGGAATGTCGTTCAAGGAGGAGACTCGTGGCGATTGCTCAAGGGGCCCCAAGTTTTGTTCAAGAAAAGACCATAATCCCTGCGGGTTTGAAATGGGATAACTTTCTCCTTCACGCCCCCAGCCCCACCATTTCAGCTTTTCAGTGTTATTCAACATTCCATTATTCCACCATTTCAACTTTTTCCCCCTAAATTTCCGCGTTATTTTTAACAGTGTCAAGTAGTTTTCGGCTTTGAACCTAGAAGAGTGGTACAAAAATAATATTTGTGGGAGAAACTTTTATACTCATATTTGGTCTCCTGTAAAAAAATAGTTCAAACATCGACTAAAAACCTGCCAATTGTGATTGTTGGATATACTGTCTAACATTACCTTTGGTTTGGTGGGAGGACCGACATCACTGAAAAGCGGGACAAATTGCTCTGGGATTGGCAGCAACTTTCGGCGGGATTCGAATCTCCCTCTTGATCTTCCGGAGAAAGGTCTTAGTTTGCTTGGCAAACGAATGATTACCATCGGTGATGATAGTGAGGCTGAAAATGAGAATCATTAGGTCAATTTTGAGTTTTATTTTGGGACTTTGGATGTTGTCACACTTGGCTCCCTCAGGCTGGTCAGGGGCAACGGTGGATAACAGCTTGTACGGTGAGCTTCTCAATAAATATGTCAAAGATGGAGTGGTAGATTATCAGGGTTTCAAGACTCATGAGGCCCAGTTAGACCAATACCTCGAGATCCTGGAGAAGATTGAGGTAGATAGCTTATCTCGCGATGAACAGTTTGCCTTTTATGTTAATGCATATAACGCTTGGACCATCAAGCTGATTCTAAGCGCTTACCCTGAGATAGAGTCGATCAAGGATCTTGGCAACATTTTCAAGAGCCCTTGGGAAAAAGAGATTGTTCGCATCAGGGGCAAACTTTTAACTCTTGACGATATTGAGCATGAGATACTCCGGGCGCAGTATAAAGATCCCCGGGTTCATTTTGCCGTCAATTGTGCATCCAAAAGCTGTCCGCCTCTCATTTCTGAGCCCTATCGAGGGAGCACTCTGGACAGCCAACTGGATGATGCCACTCGAGCATTCATTAATGATCCTAAGAGCAATTATTTAAAGGGCAACAAACTATACGTGAGCAGGATATTCAAATGGTTTTCCGAGGATTTCAACGATGACGTCCTTGGCTTTTTCTTGCAATATGGTGAGGGAGATCTCAAAAAAAGACTAGAGGAGCAAAAGGACAAGTTAAAGATAGTTTATCTTAGCTATGATTGGTCCTTAAATAATGCCTAATCGTACCAGGGAGAGGGGAGGATTTAATGGCTAGTTATGATTTTGACATTGGGGTAATTGGAGGCGGAGCAGCTGGTCTTACCGTTACTGCCGGGGCGGCTCAGGCGGGTGCCAAAACTCTTCTCATCGAAAAAGAGAAGAAGCTTGGAGGAGATTGCCTTCACTACGGTTGCGTGCCGAGCAAAACCCTAATCAGGACAGCTCACGTTTACCATCTGATGAGAAACTCCAAGGAGTTCGGGCTCCCTGGTGTCGACCTGCCACCGGTGGATTTTCGCGAGGTGGCTAATAGAATCCAGTCCGTTATCGATACAATTCAGCAACACGATTCTGAGGAGAGGTTCTGTAAGCTTGGGGCTAAAGTGGAGTTCGGCGAGCCCGCTTTTGAGGATGAACACTCCATCCGCTTGAATGGAAGGACCATTAGTGCAAAAAATTGGGTCCTGTCCACTGGCTCGTCCCCCGCCACCCCTCCCATAGAAGGGCTCAATGAGACGGATTACATCACCAATAAAGAAATATTTTCACTGGACCACCTTCCCCGTTCCCTCATCGTTTTGGGTGCTGGGCCCATTGCCATTGAAATGGCCCAGGCCTTTTGCCGCTTGGGCTCCAAGGTCACTGTAATCCAGAGGAGCAACCAGATTTTGAGCAAAGAAGACAAGGACATGGCCGATACGGTCATGGAGGTTCTGCAATCTGAAGGGGTTACATTCTACCTGAACTCCTCGGTATTGGGTGTAAGAGATCTGGGGGATGAAAAAGAGGTCAGCATAAAGGGCGGCACAAACCAGACAACCCAGCTTCGGGGAGAAAAGATACTGGTTGCCATGGGCAGGGAAGCAAATTTGGAAGGTATAGGTCTTGAAGGCCTAGGGATAGAGGTTAGTAAGAAAGGTATAAAAGTTGACAAGAGACTGAGGACAGCACAAAAGCATATTTATGCGGCAGGAGATGTTACCGGACAATACCAGTTTACCCATGCAGCGGGTTATGAGGGAGGCGTGGTCTTTACCAATGCGATTTTTCATCTCCCCAGAAAAGTTAACTATACCTTTCTGCCTTGGTGTACTTATACAGATCCCGAGCTGGCCAGTATAGGCATGAACGAAAAGGCGGCAGAGGCGGCCGGGGAAGAGTATTCGGTCTGGAACGAAGAGTTCAAAGACAACGACAGAAGCCTGGCTGAGGGCGAGCGAGTCGGAAAGATCAAAATGATTCTGGATGGCAACGAAAAGCCCCTAGGAGTACAGATCCTGGGGCCTCAGGCTGGAGAACTCTTGAGTGAATGGGTGGCGGTGCTGAATGGCAAGATGAAACTCTCTACTCTGGCTTCTGCAGTACACCCCTATCCAACACTTGCTGAGATCAACAAGAGAGTAGTAGGGAATTTTTTCTCCCCCAAAATCTTCTCGGAGAGGGTGAGGAAAGGGTTGAAGTTTTTCTTTAATCTAAAGGGTAGAGCCTGCGGCGAAAGCGAATA
>JASFKF010000223.1:0-4523 GCA_050118775.1 Syntrophobacterales bacterium | reverse complement strand
CAGGGTCTATGTCGAGGCGAAAAACATCATGGAGCACATAGAGCAAAAAATCTCCTATTTCTACTACCTCAGTTTCAGGTAGACCAAAGGCCCAATGGCCATCCATGTTTCCTCGCACAGCATGGACAGGGGCTATTTTAGCCAATTCCTCAAGCACCTCGGGCTTACCTATATCACCGGCATGAATGATCAGGTCTACACCCTTTAAAGTCTCGGCCACCTCACCTCTCAGGTGGCCATGGGTGTCCGATATCACGCCGACGAGATAACCATCTTTTTTCTCCAACCCCCCTTCCATCGAAACTACCCTCCCCTTTGTTCCCAGACTGTTCTGGCCCTGCAAATTTCTGTATCATCTCTTTTTCTCATTATTTTATGGAAGAAGTCTGATTTTTCTTTTTTTTCATAACTCACCGAGATTTCATCTTGATATGACGCTTCAGACATATAATTTATTTCCATTTCCCTCAAAATATGAGCACTCAGAAAATCAAAGGGCAGGCAATTAAAGATCCACTCCACATATCTCAGGTTATTTACATGCTTATGCATGTCAAGATCTCCGTAAGAAACCTGAATCAACTTGGTGAAGTCCTCTGAATCAAGGGGCGCTAATTTATTTAACCTATTGGCAAAGACAATTTCCACCTCTTCTGGAAGTTCCAAGTGATAGTAGAGCGCAGTTTTTTGCGGCTTTCTAGTAACTAGATCGATAACAAACCAGGTAGTGGTAGCTTCAGCGGCTATGGATCCGCTAGGATCTAAAATTCTAAAGTCACGGTAGCAAAAGATTCTGTCCTTTCCTGTGGGCCAGGTGTGGACCTCGATGGTATCTCCCCATTTAGGATAGGAGCTAATCTTAATCAGCTGTCGAGCTAAAACCCAGATAAAGTTCTTCTCTTTCAAATGGGAAAACCCAAGCCCCAAATGTTCGGCATGCTGCCAGGCCGACTCCTGCAAGAGCTGACACAAGGCAACCAGGGTTGCCTTGCTATTGATATCTACCTGGTATGAATGGATTGTATATTGATTTTTCCATACCGTGATGAATTTTGGAGAAGGAGCCATTGTCGAAATTCCACTCCCCTGTTCAGCATTAGGGTGATAAAGTATAGCGTAGGTGCTTTTTGCAAGCTAGTTAGTGATCATTTTTGCATAATCAATGTAGATTTAGTTTTTCCATAATTTAGCAGGGAGGAGTGAAACATTGTCAAGCACAGACTATAGCAAAAGGCTGGATGACATAAAGGGGCTTGCGAGAAGACTCGAAAGTCGAAAAGCGGATTTTCAGGAAGCCGCAGCATTGGACGCGGGCTTTCCGGTAAAAATCACCTCTGTTGAAGTGGAATTGGCGGTTCAGCACCTAAATACCATGGAAGAGGAGATCCACTGGTTGCAAAATGGCCGACCATACGGAACCGTAGGCGCTATCTTTCCTTATGATGCCCCCACTGTTATGTTGGCCCGCCTTGGTGGTGCGGCGCTCCTCACCGGAAACCAACTGAGGTTTAGCTTTTCCTCGCAAACCCCCCGTTCAGCCCATCTAATTGTGGAGATTGGCAAAGACCTGAAAGCTTTCCAGCCGGTGGTAGGAGAGAACAACCGGGCTTTTGGCAGGGGGTGCGTGGAAGATGAAAGGGTACGGGTTCTCTTTATTTCGGGGGGTTCGGCGGTGGGAGAAGCATATCGGAGAGAGCATCGCGCCTTCGATAAACTTTTTTTCGCTGGACCTGGAGGCATGCCCGTGGCTGTAGTACATGAGGATGCAGATGTTGAGGCAGCGAGCAGGTTTATCGCACGGCGGGCTTTTATTAACGGTGGTCAATACTGCACTACCCTGAAAAAAACCTTTATTCACAGGGATCTGTACGAAGAGGTGCGCAACCAGATTTTGGAGTATGTGGGGAATCTTAAAGTTGGAGATCCATTAGATCCGGAAACTGATATTGGACCAATTCGGGTGGAACGGACCCGGGCGATGCTTAGAAGGGGTCTAGAGGAGTGCTCAGAGGCTCGCCTGCTCACTGGCGGAATGGAGGGAGAGTTGGTTTTTCCTCTCATTTTGGAGATGAATAAGGGAAAAATTCCAGACCTGGAGCTGTTCGGCCCTTTTCTCGTCCTCAGCCCCTTCCAGGACGAGGAAGGTTTGGTGCAGGAGCTAATTCAAACCAAATATGGCTTTCTTTTGGCTTTTTTTGGATCTCCAACCGAGCATACAAGGGAAACATTCCAGGCTCACTTCGGGATGGTATATGATAATCCCGATTTTCTCTTTACCCCCCTTCGGTTCCCCTTTGGTGGGAAAAAAGACAGTGGCTGGATTCTGGAGAGACAGGGCGACCGTTGGATCGAGCGAGACGGAGCCTTCCAGTACACCAAAGAATTAATCAAGGCCAAGTAGCCAGTAGTTGAGCATGGGGCAAGGAGCAAAGAGTTTCAAATAAGTCCGAAATACCCCAAGCTGGATGTGAGATGTGAGATCTGATATGTAGGATAATAAATTCCGGGAGAGATGTTCAATCTCACATCACATATCACACATCTGTTGTTCAGGATTTGCCTACTGTTCCCGACTCCTTTCCTAGCTATTTAGATCGATTTTATCGAACCCAGGCCGGATGAATGCTCTCGCATGGGGGAATGTTTTTTCTACTTTCCTCCGCAGTTGTTCGAGGTGAAGGAGAATGTCCAGGATCTGATCGCTCCGGTGGGGAAAAAGGTTGCGGATCTCTCCCCAGGCAGCTATGGAACGGTCAATGCCGATTAATGAGACTTTGGCCGAGCCATCCGAGTCCTTAGGATATTCATCAAGATTCTCTGGTTCCTCTATCAACTCCCCCCGGATCGCCCGCATAAGTTTGACGTAAATCAGGTGCTGATACCAGCCGACAACTTCCACTGGTTCTAGCAAGTCGCTATCATTTTCAGCCGGGCTGTTGTCCAGTAGTCCAAGCGGTTCGGCAGCAGATAGTTCTTCTTCCTCTGAGGAAAACAGGTCCTTGGCTGAATCCAGCCAATCATCAACCATTTCACTGTAAAGTTTAGCCATGCGAGAGCATTGATGATCTCTGGCCAGTTCGTTGTTCAATCTCTCTTTTTCTTCGACTTTATCCGTATCGATGGAATCCAGATCTATGCCTTGCTCCTCTGCCGCTTCTTCCAGCAGTTCCAGGGTCATTTGAAAGGTCTCTGATAACTTTTTCCAGAAGGCTTCGTTATCTAAATCCTGAGTCTCCAGGTGGTCGAACTCCTCCTGGCCAAGAGCAAAATTCAAACAGCGCGAGGTGAAGGGACAGCGCTCACACCATCGGTCACAGTAGTTATAGATGGATTGGATGAATCGAGGATCTTCAGCCAGCTTCTTGAGACGTTCTTTATCCATTTACGTGCCCCCTAAGCTGATCGCGTTCATCCGGAACGGCCCTTTTCGGATGAGCACCAGCTAGTTAGACAAAGTGTTAGCAGGCTATCATATAATAACAGCCCTATTCAACAACCGCATTACAGAGGCCGAGCCCGAGGCAACGGGCAAGGTGGGTTAGGGCACAGCAGGTTGTTAGGTTAGTGGTTTATGGCATAGTGGCAGTCTTGGCAAAGTTACCCAGCGCCTTCTCTATTTTCTTTATGACTTCGGCACAACCCGACAGGTTGTGACGCTTGGCCAGATAGTTTGGATCGTTATAAGTCAACCATACTTGCCCAGCTTGATCTTGCCAAATCAAAGCTTTCTGCGGAAGATCGATTGCAACGCTCTGGCCACACTGCATCAGTGGGGTGCCTACTTTCGGGTTGCCAAATATAATTAATTCGGTTGGGCGCAAATTCTTTCCCACCTTGCGAGCACCCTCTGCGTGATTGATCCTGATAAAGACGGTCATGCCTTTTGCATTTAAAGCATTTTCGAACCGGTCCGCCGTCTTTTTTACATCGTATGGGCTTTTTAAGCTCATGAGCCCGTTATCGGCATAGGCGAACGAAACAAGTAAGAAAAATGACATGAGACTTAGCAATATCTTGCGCATATCTTATCCTCCCTTTATTTCCCCTTCTATTGATTCTGGTCTAACCCTATTGGGTCATAGATGTCCACAATAACATTTTTGAACCATGGTGGCCTCTGAAATAGAACGTATATGAGGATCGCTCCTATAATGGGGAAGGGAATGACGGTGTCCACCAGGGCCAAAAGTATCAGAGTGATAATGCATTTTGTTTTTATCGTCATATGAAAAACTCACTTTCATCTAGAGAGTCAAAAATAAACCCGATCTTCCCACAAGATAACAATCGAGGCTAGGTTAATATTGCACTCTCCTTTAATAGACGCATACCACTTATTAAGAGGTAGCTCGTTGGGCGGGCTTGGATCGAAGGACGGTGAAGAAATATCTTCTAGGGAAAATGAGGCAGGAATGGGGAGGTTAAGTTGGCACTAGGCCGTGAGTGAACCTCGTGCAGTCTTGCGTTTTGAGATCTGAGAAATGATAAATGTGCCTAGTGCACAGTACGTTTTTTGCTAAAAT
>JASFKF010000222.1:0-4524 GCA_050118775.1 Syntrophobacterales bacterium | reverse complement strand
CCCTATGCCTTTCTCAAATAGCTGGTGCGCACATCTTCCTCCACACTGTTCACCGGGCAGTCAAAATGAATACATCTTCCGCACTCATATCTTCTGATTGTTGCCGCGAGAACTGCCAAAGAAACACCGTAGATCACCAGCAACCCCACACTCTTATACAACCAGTAAAGGGGGAACACTACCCATATCAGTACCGAGATCATCACCACCAATTTCTCTAAAAAACCGTAAGGCCCCGGTCTTTCTTTAAAGAATTTTGGTACCCTTCTAAGGAACAAACAATTTACCTTCCCTTCCCCTTTAATATAATGGGGACAGTGGGTACAGAAGAACCTGTAGACGGCGACAGCAAATGTGAGTACTGTCAGCAGAAGGTAAATAATCGTCCACCCAACCGAGTGTCTCAGGATGCCCAGGCAAGCAGTGACTATTGGCACAACAAAGAAGAGATTCCAGTAAAGGCAGTCAGCCAATCCATGACTCACTTTAAGTTGTTCCTCTCTAACTTCCATTCCCTCTCCTTTCCCAAGTGCAAAATCGAAGAATCCAGTAGTCAGTAGCCAGTGGCGAAGCATTTCGAACGTCGAATTTCGAATTTCGAAATTAAAGAATCAAAATACCAAATTCGCAATCCGAAATTTCTTCCCTATGCCCTATGCTCTATGCTCTATGCCCAATGACAGCGGAGCGTAGTGACCCAATAAGATTATTACCATTTACCGTTTACCATTCACCGTTCACCAAATCGTTCGCTTACCCCGCCCCCCATCTTATTGACCCTTTTACTTTTTCTTGAGAGCATCAGCGAATGGATTATTGAAAGGGTCAGGAGCCCTCCCCTGTTTTGTCCGTTTAACCTTGCTCTTGCGCTCACGCTTCGGCTCGCCTTTTACCCCCCTTGCTGACTTGTCAGGGTTCGTTTTCATAGAAAGAGAAATCCGCCTTCTTTCAAGATCCACTTCCAAAACCGTGACCGTCACTTGCTGCTGAGCCTTGACCACATCTCGGGGATCTTTGACAAAACGGTCAGCAAGTTGGCTCACGTGAACCAAGCCATCCTGATGCACTCCCACGTCGACAAACGCCCCAAAGGCTGTGACATTAGTGATTATACCTGGCAACCTCATGCCCGGACGCAAGTCATCTATCTTCTGCACTTCCCCAGAAAAGGCAAAAGCCTCGAACCCCTGACGCGGGTCACGGCCAGGCTTGGCAAGTTCTGCAAGAATGTCAGTGAGCGTAGGTATACCCGCCGTTTCAGTCACATATTTTGACAGATCGATTCTGTGCCTAAGCTCCTCGTCACTAAGAAGATCCATTATTGAACAGCCTAGATCACCGGCCATGGCTTCTACAACTTGATAGGATTCAGGGTGAACAGCAGTACCATCGAGAGGATTTTTGCCATCTCTGATACGCAGGAAACCCGCTGCCTGTTCAAATGCCTTGGGGCCCAACCGGGGTACTTCCTGCAAATCCTCTCTGGACCGAAATGGGCCGTGCTCATTTCGATACTTGATAATGCTTTTTGCCAACTGCGGCCCCAGCCCGGAAACATAGGTGAGCAACTGTTCGCTGGCTGTGTTGACCTCCACGCCCACACCATTCACACAGCTGATCACCACATCATCCAGACTACTCTTCAAGGCTTGTTGATCCACATCGTGCTGATATTGTCCCACTCCAATGGATTTGGGGTCAATTTTCACCAGTTCCGCCAAGGGATCCACAAGTCGTCTACCAATGGAAACCGCACCGCGAACCGACACATCAAGGTCTGGAAACTCCTCTCTAGCTACCTGGGAAGCAGAATAGACCGAGGCGCCACTCTCATTGACCATGACCACCTGTATGTTGCCCCTAAGGTCCATACCCCTTACCAAGGCCTCCGTTTCCCTTCCGCCGGTGCCGTTCCCCACTGCTATGGCCTCGACCTGGTAGCCCTCGCACAATTTTCCGAGTGTTGCCACTGACTCCAACTTACTCTTTTCGGAGGTGAAGGGATAGATCGTATCGGTGTTGAGCAGTTTGCCCTGCCGATCCAAGCAAACTACTTTGCAGCCAGTGCGGAGTCCTGGATCTATTGCCAGGACATTTTTCCTTCCAAGGGGCGGCGCTAAAAGTAGCTGACGGAGATTATCCGCAAAAACACGGATTGCCTCTGCATCGGCTCGCTCTTTGGTAACTTTACGGATCTCCGTTTCCATAGACGGAGACAGAAGCCGCTTGTAGCTGTCTTGCACGGCGGCTCTGACCTGCTGGGCAGCGGCCCCATCTCCCTTGACAAAAAGAGTTTCCAGAAGGTTCAAGGCTTCAGCCTCCGGGGGATGGACACGGAGTGTCAAAACACCTTCTTTTTCCCCTCGCCGCATGGCCAGAATTCTATGGGAAGGTGCCTTTGATAGGGGCTCCTGCCAGTCGAAATAATCCCTGTACTTGTGACCCTCGTCCTCCTTGCCTGAAACCACCCTGGCCTGGAATATTCCCTTTTCAGCGTAGAAAGACCTCATTTTGGCGCGGGCAACCTGATCTTCGTTCACCAACTCGGCGATAATGTCCCGCGCGCCGGCCAGTCCATCTTCGATCGTCTCCACTCCTTTCTCGGGGTTGACAAAGGCTTCAGCCTCACTAGGAGGGTCTGTGGCCTGCTCCTGGGCTAAAAGTTTCAAAGCAAGGGGTTCCAGCCCTTGTTCCCTGGCAACGGTTGCACGGGTGCGCCGTTTAGGTCGGTAAGGTAGATAAATGTCCTCCAGGATGGTCAGACTCTCTGCTGCCAGGATTTTGTCTTTCAGCTCATCGCTTAGAAGCTCCCGCTCGTGGAGAGACTTCAGTATGACCTCCCTCCTTTTGTCCAGCTCCTGCAGTTGATGGAGTCGGTCGCGGATTGTTGTTATAGCCACCTCATCCAAGGAGCCAGTTGCCTCTTTACGATAGCGGGCAACAAATGGAATAGTAGCCCCTTCATCAAACAGCGCGGCAGTAGCCAGAACCTGTTGTGGTTTAAGCTCGAGTTCCTCAGCGATCTTGGCGACATGCTTTTCTTTCATCTATTCCCCTGTTTTTGCCCACCAGATTGCCAATTTAAATCCGCAAGACCGGTGGATTTCCAAGCTATCACACCTATTAGTCTGTTTCACCAAATGGATTGCAAAAAACCGTGTGCCCATTGCGAAGAGGCAAGGCGAACCGGGATTGGACCAAGCGAAATGGCCAAGATTGAGAGGAAAATAGCCTTATGTACCACAGCATTTTTTATACTTCTTCCCGCTGCCACATGGGCAGGGCTCATTGCGTCCAATTTTCTTTTCGGCTATCTTTGTTTTCGGTTTATCTAACAATATTTCTAAATCGGTAATGTCCTCGGGTTCATCTGGTTTTAATCCAATTGTATAGTTCCAACCCTTTTCTTCAAATATCGCTGCTACTTCTTTCAATCTTTCTTCGGTTTGAACATTAACAACAGCAGGTCTCTTTGCAGTACCTAATTTTATCTTCTTTTTACCGTCATAAATTTTTTCCATCTTTTCACCATTCAATAAATATCATAGCATTCATCTAATGTTAGCCTGGTCCGACCTCTGTACTCTGTACTCTGACCCTCCGCCCCATGCTTCATGCCATCTGCCTGTTTAGCCAGTTGAGCCAGTTTTGCCGGTTTAGCCGGTTGTATTCAGCTGTCAGCTCTATAGGGTTCAAAGTTCCAGGTTCCAAGTTTATTGATTAATCTTTTATGTATTTTCAAACTTGAAACTTGAAACTTGGAACTTGAGGCTGTGCGCTATGCGCTCTGCTCTATGCGTTAATCAATCCGAAATCCGCAATCCGAAATTTTCTGCCCTATGCCAACACTGAAGGCCGTATGCCTTCAGGATTTATACCATCGTCAGTTACAAAAACCTCCTTGTTTCCAAATATTTCGAGATATCCCTTAAGATTATATAATTTGAGACAAGTGACAATATCCTCCAATTCATTATCGCTGACAAATTGATTGGAGACAGCTATGGTATGTTTTATTTCACCAGTGGGTGCATTAACAAGAAACACATGTGTAGAAGATTTAACATTCCAGGTGTTCTCAATAACACATCCGGGGAGTAACTCTTTGAGGTAGTCAGCAATTGCTGACAGTTTGTTCTTTTCTTCCATCCAGCACCCTCCTAGTTTTCTAGCCCCCCTTGCCATCAGCCCAAAGGAATTCCACGTTCCCCTTTCCGACTTCCCCGTTTAAAACCCCGTCTCGCCGTAATCAGTTTGGCCAGTTATGCCGGTTGAGCCGGTTAGGCCGGTTTAGCCAGGTTTGCCCTTCTCCAATCCGAAATCCGCACTCCCCGCCCGCCTCGCCTGAGTCCGCCTCAGGCGGACGATGGCGGGCAGGCGCAATCCGAAATAACAGAGCCTTACGCCCTGGGGCAATAGACCCTCAGCATTTACCGGGAACGCTGATAAGTCCCCACCAGTTCTGCTTTAGCAATTATGTGTCCCTCCATAGCCTTCTCCAGATCCCTTTTTGTCACCTTTCCT
>JASFKF010000221.1:0-4527 GCA_050118775.1 Syntrophobacterales bacterium | reverse complement strand
ACCTCGAGGCGGTTTTGGAATCTAGCTCTAACTTTTTTGGACTAATTAATTCTCGCCAATTTCTGTACATTTTAACTCCTTTTAGAAGAACCCGATTTGGCCGGCGGTGCGAGATATACAAAAAAAACAAATAGACAAATTTCGGCCAGAGTGGGAGTCTATTTGGAGTAAAGCTCCACAATTAGCTGTTCCTGGATAGGCATGGTCAACTCGTCACGAGACGGATAAGCCTTGATTGTTCCTTTGAACTTGTCCTTTTCCACCTCCAGCCACTGTGGTATCCCTCGCCGCGCCACCGCCTCCATTGCCTCGGCAATGGGCACGATGTTGCGACTTTTCTCTTTGACCTCAATGGTGTCATTTTCCTTGATTAAATAGGACGGAACGTTGACCCGTTTGCCATTGACGAAAAAGTGATTGTGACGCACCAGCTGTCTGGCTTGGGACCTGGAATTAGCAAAGCCCATGCGGTAGACCACATTGTCCAACCGTCGTTCGAGAAAAACGAGCAAGTTGGTTCCGGTAACCCCTTTCTGTCTTTCTGCCTTGTGGAAATAGGCGCGGAACTGGCGTTCCAGCAAGCCGTACATCCGCTTTACCTTTTGCTTTTCCCTTAGCTGGATGCCGTAGTCGGAGAACTTCTTTCGTCCCTGGCCATGCTGGCCCGGAGGATAGCTCCGTCTTTCATAAGCACATTTATCCGAGTAGCAGCGATCGCCTTTCAGATATAGCTTAAGGTTTTCACGTCGACAAATGCGACATACTGAATCAGTGTATCGAGCCAAAGTAAACCTCCTTGCTTATACTCTTCTCCTTTTGGGTGGTCGGCATCCATTATGGGGAATGGGTGTTACATCACGAATAAGCGTAACATTAAAGCCAGCTGCCTGAAGTGCACGTAGGGCAGCTTCTCGACCAGAACCCGGCCCTTTTACGTAAACTTCGATGTTCTGCACCCCATGCTCTTGCGCCTTTTTCGCTGCATCATCAGCTGCAAGCTGGGCAGCAAAAGGTGTGCTCTTACGTGAACCCTTGAAACCTTGACTACCCGCGCTAGACCAGGCGATTGTATTGCCGTTCACATCCGTGATGGTAATTATGGTATTGTTGAAAGTGGATTGGATATGAGCAATACCGTTTTGGATGTTCTTTTTTTCCTTCTTTTTCCGTGAAGCTTTGCCTTTTGCCTTGGCCATCATTCCTCCTAATCAGCAGTTCGGAAATTCCATAAGTTAACAAACTCGGAGCTTTATGGTGTCGCTTCTGCTTTTCCTTACCTTCCTGGAATATTGGAATTCTGGAATGTTGGAATGACGGCTGGTAATAGGAAAAAAACCATTTCATATTTATTCTTCTTACCCAATTTTCCATTATTCCATTATTCCAGCTGGGGCGGAGCCCCAGGAATCTCTACTTCTTACGTCGACCGATCATGGATCGCCGAGGTCCTTTTCTAGTACGGGCATTGGTGTGGGTCCGCTGTCCACGCACTGGCATTCCCCGCCTGTGGCGCAACCCACGATAGCAGCCTAAATCCATGAGCCGCTTGATGTTCATGGAGACCTCAGTTCTCAAGTCACCTTCCACCTTGTGGTCGCTATCAATAACTCTACGAATAGCGTTAATCTCCTCCTCGGTGAGAAGATCGGACTTGGTGTTAAGGTCTACATTTGCCTTTTCCAGAATTTTCTGCGACGTAGTACGCCCGATACCGTAAATGTAGGTAAGAGCTATCTCTATTCGCTTATTTTTGGGCAAATCGATGCCTGCAATCCGTGCCAATGGTTACCCTCCGTTATTATCCTTGACGCTGCTTGTGCCTGGGATTTTCGCAAATGACACGCACGACGCCGTGACGTCGGATAATTTTACACTTTCGACAAATACGCTTAACTGAAGCCCGCACTTTCATAAAGCGCTCTCCATCCCTCTGCCTTCGAGCTGCGGTCAGCCGCCACCGCGGTTACTTGGCCCGATAGGTAATTCGGCCTCTCGTAAGATCATAGGGTGACAGCTCAACGGTCACCTTGTCTCCAGGAAGAATTTTAATAAAATGCATGCGCATCTTCCCGGAGATATGGGCTAGGATCCGGTGGCCATTCTCCAACTCAACCCTGAACATGGCGTTGGGTAGAGGCTCCACCACCGTTCCCTCAACCTCTATTGCTTCTTCCTTTGCCATTGGCTCCTCCAATTTGGCATTACCAAATAGCCATAAATCGGAACGGCCACCTTATATGAGGATCTCCAGTCCGTTTACTCCTATGGCAATTAAATGCTCAAATTGGGCCTAACGACTAGGATCCTTGCTTACCGCGGTCAATCCTTTCTTTTAGGAAAGCACCACGGTGATTCGCTGGAAGATCTCTTTGATGTCACCCACTCCGTCGATGGGCCTTATTTTCCCCTTTACCTTGTAGTAGTCAATGAGCGGCAGGGTTTGAGACTCATAAACATTGAGGCGGGAACTCACGGTCTCCTCATTGTCATCGTCTCGCTGGTAAAGCTCACCACCGCACTTGTCACAAACACCTTCCGCTTTTGGCGGATCAAACATCACATGGTAACCAGCGCCACATTCGCGGCAAGTGCGCCTGCCGGTAAGACGCTTGACTAGCTCCTCATTGGCCACCTCGATGCTTACCACGTGGTCAATCTGCGCACTCAGTTTACTCAGCATCTCGTCCAGGGCCTCTGCCTGGGGAACTGTCCGGGGAAAGCCGTCCAGCATGTAACCCTTCGCACAGTCGGGCTCCTGAATCCGTTCCTCAACAATACCGATCACCACCGAATCGGGCACCAGCTCACCTTTGTCCATATAGCTCTTGGCCTCTTTACCCAGTGGAGTGCCCTCCTTAACCGCAGCCCGCAAAATATCCCCAGTGGAGATCTGAGGAATCTCGTACTCGTCAATAAGCATCTTGGCCTGCGTACCTTTTCCTGCTCCCGGTGGCCCTAGCAAAATAATGTTCATAATGCCCTCCCTCTCCCGTGGTTGTCTAGATCAGTATCAGGAACAAAACACTACTAGCCCGTCTCTCAACGTCTACCCTTCACTCTTGATTTCTTAATGAAACCTTCATAATGCCGAGTTAACATGTGGGATTCTATCTGTGCCACCGTATCAATAGCCACACCCACCACAATTAACAGGGCCGTACCCCCAAAATAGAAGGGAACCCTGAATTTCTGTATAAGTATCGTGGGGAGCACACAAACTGCTGAGACGTATATGGCCCCGCCAAAGGTTATCCTTGATAGAACTCGGTCAATGTAATCAGCGGTGCGCTTACCCGGACGAATACCCGGAATAAAGCCCCCGTACTTTTTCATGTTTTCTGCCGCGTCAACCGGGTTGAAGACCACCGCCGTGTAGAAATAGCAAAAGAAGATAATAAAACCCACGTAGAGCAAACTATAAACCACTCTACCGGGCGCCACGGCATCGGCAATCGTCTTCATCCAAGGGATTTGGATAAAGTTGGCAATGGTGGCGGGAAACATAATAATCGAGGAGGCAAAAATAGGCGGGATAACTCCTGCGGTGTTGACCTTCAAAGGCAGGTGAGTGGACTGTCCCCCGTACATCTTGCGTCCGACCACACGCTTGGCATACTGCACAGGAATTTTCCTCTGTCCTCTTTCAACAAAAATTATTACCGCCACCACCGCAATCATCATCACCAAAATCACCAATATCATGAAGGTGGAAAGGGTGTCGGCTTTCCACATGCGCATGGTGTTGATGATTGCAGCCGGCATACGGGCTACAATCCCCGCAAAGATGATCAGCGAGATGCCATTTCCAATGCCCCGCTCAGTGATTTGCTCACCCAACCACATGATAAAAGCCGTGCCTGCGGTGAGGGTGATCACTGTCATTAACCGGAAGCCCCACCCCGGATTCAACACCACCATTTCTCCTCCGGGTCCGCTCATACCTTCCAAGCCGAAGGCGATGCCGAAACCCTGGATGAGGCTGAGGAGCACAGTACCATAACGGGTATATTGGGTAATTTTCTTCCTGCCCGCTTCCCCTTCCTTGTTGAGCCGATCCAGATAGGGAATGACAACGGTCAGCAGTTGCAAGATGATGGAGGCACTGATGTAGGGCATAATGCCCAGGGCAAAAACCGAGAGGTTGCTTAGAGCCCCACCGGCAAACATGTCAAAAAGGCCCAAGAGAGTACCCTGCGCTTGGCTGAAAAATGCCTGCAGTGCCTCACTGTTAATTCCAGGTGTGGGCACATGCGCACCGACACGATATACCGCCAACAGGGCAAAAGTCGCCAAGATGCGGCGTTTTAATTCGGGTATCTTCCCTATGGTCTGAAATCCACCTATCAATTCAGTGCTCCGTTTCTCTACGCACTTGGACTATTGGTGTGTTGAAGTGGTGGAGTAATGGGTCTCAAACTTCCTCCACCTTGCCTCCTGCAGTCTCAATTTTCTTACGCGCCCCAGCGCTGCAGCGGTCTACCTTCACCGTTAGCGGCTTGTCAATCTCTCCATTGCCAAGCAACTTCA
>JASFKF010000220.1:0-4530 GCA_050118775.1 Syntrophobacterales bacterium | reverse complement strand
TCCGCAGCCAGTGTCGGTTCTTCTGGCGCAGCTTCCTCCAAGGTCAGTTCTTCAGCAGTTATAGCCTCCAGGGTTGGCTCTTCTTCGGGTAGTTCCTCCAAGATTGGCTCTTCTTCAGGGTCCGCAGCCAGTGTCGGTTCTTCTGGCGCAGCTTCCTCCAAGGTCAATTCTTCAGCAGTTATAGCCTCCAGGGTTGGCTCTTCTTCAGCTGGTTCTTCCAGAGTGGGCTCTTCTTCAAGGTCCGCCATAAAATCCAGTTCTTCTGGAGGTAACTCTTCTACGATCGGCTCCTCTCCCACCAGTTCTTCTATTAAAGGTTCCTCTTCCGGTGGAGTCGCCGCTATTTCTGGTTCCGCTGGAAGCTCTTCCAAAATAGGCTCGTCTTCAACGATCTCTTCAAAGACCGCTACTTCTTGGGCCAAGTCTTCAAGTACAGGCTCCTCCGCGGTTATTTCCTCTAAAATGGGCTCCTTAGTTGGCTCTGGCTCGACGGTTGGTTCAACTGCTGGAGGTTCCTCCACCTTTTCAGGAGCTTCCCGGGGTTGCGCCCGCTGGATTTCGGCCTTTACTCGCCTGAACTGGCCGAGTAATTTGTCCATTACTTCACTGCGCTCGGCCTCTGCGGGTGGGGGCTGTCGCACAAAAATGTCCAGACCTCGTATGGCGCCGTGTAAAAACTGAATGGAAATGGGTGCGGCTGATTCCTTTGCAGCTCGCAGGTATTGGAGAACTCCCAGAGCCATTTTGATAACTGCCATGCAGTGACGGTCGTCACTCAACCTGTCACTTACAAGCTGAAGCTCTTTTTCAAATGATGTGATGGACTCGGGGGTGATTTCCCAATCTAGGGTAAGAAGGCTCTCTTTCAGGTCAGCCAGAGTATCATCGGCGAACTCAGATGGTTCCTCGAGAACAGGTTCTTCCGCCGGTTCATCCTTTGACTCTTCTGCTGGCTTTTCGGCGGGCTCTTCCGGTTTGGCAATCGATGGCTCTTTAGCCTCTCCCTTTTTTACGAAGAGTTCATCGATGGCCCTATCAATATCTGCCTCGAGTTCGCTTGCATCGACTCCAGCCAAGGGGTCGTCGGTCAAATCCATGTGCCCCTCCTTCTGGCAATTGAGGGTTACTAGCGAGATAAAAGCTTACGGCTTACATATTTGACTGTGCGCTTGCTGATCTCTCTAAGAGTTTCAAACACACCGTCGCCCTTTAATGCGCTTCCGCTGAAGCACGGAACCTGCAATTCCCTGTTCAGGTCTTCCTCCATCTCCTCAACGGTGAGGATGGGAATATTGGAACCGCCAAGGTCCCTCTTATTAAATTGAAGCACTAGAGGGATATCTTTGATGTCTAAGTTGTCCTCGGCAAGATTCTGTCTCAGGTTTTCCAGACTTTCTATGTTCTTCTCTTTTTGAACCTTTAAAGAATCCGCCACGAAAACAATACCATCTACGCCCTTGAGAACGAGTTTGCGGGTGGCATTGTACATGACCTGACCAGGAACAGTGTAGAGCTGGATCTTGATGCTCAGTCCCTGAATCTTGCCTAGTGCCAAGGGGAGAAAATCAAAAAACAGAGTACGGTCACCCTTGGTATCGATAGTGACCATCTTGCCACGAACGGCGTCGGTCATGGCCTGGTGCAAGTAAAGTAGATTGGTAGTCTTACCACCTCGCCCAGGCCCATAATAGACAACCTTACATTGTACCTCATTTTTACTCAGATCAATAAAGGACACAGTTACTGCTCTCCGCCCAGAATAGGTATCAGAGTATCGGTGACTTTTGCAGTGTTCAATCTAATCAGCCCCAGGGAGACTTCTTTACCAAAAAGAGTGATGAGGATGAAGCCCTTTCCCACCTTGGTGAAATGGATGCTCTCGTTCTTGCCTTTATGGAAGAGAAGGGCGAAGTCATCTTCTCCAATTAGCTTGGCAATTTCGGCGGTGGCACCAAAATTGGCGGCTGAAAGTGCGGCCAGCGCTACAACGTCGAGATTGGCGGGGTCGCCCCGATTGACAATGAGGTTGCCTGAGCGGTCAACCAAGAGAACGCAGTCAGCCCCAGCCCGCAGAAGATCTTCATCGAGAACATTGATGATGTTATCTATCGCTTCTTTGGATAAGACGAGATCCATACCCCCCCCGCTTTCGCCTGCATCGTCTCAAATCGAACAAGGGATTTGGCACGTATGCTTTCAATTTCCCTACTAAAATAGGTCACGAAATCTATAACAGCATTGCTTTAAAAATGCAAATACTTTTTTCTAGTAATGTCGCATGCCTGCAGGAATCATGCCGGGTTGAACAGGCTCATAAAACTATCAATCCAACATGCGGCGGAGATCAATCAACTCCTGCTTGATCTCCTCTAGGGTCTGATGGGGTGAAGAGGGAGAGGAGGCGGGTTTTAGTTTTTTACGGGCCCCAGCGATGGTGTATTTTTCCTGGTGAAGCAACTTCTTGATGTGAAGGAGCATCTCTACGTCTTTTCGCTTGTAGACTCGCTGCTTTGATGGGGCCCGTCGAGGTCGGACCAGGGAAAACTCCCGTTCCCAGTAGCGGAGAACATGGGTCGGAACGCCGACAATTCGACTAACCTCACCGATTTTGAAAAAACGTTTATTGGGAATGGTATCCATGATCGAGTCGCCAAGGAGACTACTTACGACGTGCAGGTTGAAAAATGAAGTTCAAGACCCAATACTAAACAAATTGGCTGTGAACCGCAAGGCTCAAGACGATTTTTAAATCCAGTAGTCAGGAGTCAGAATCCAGAATTCAGGAGAAAAGCAATCAAAAAATGCTGACCAGCAGATGTGGGATGTGCGATATGTGATGTGAGATTCAATTTGTTTCTTGGAATTTTGTATCCCACATCTCAGATCCCATATCTCACATCCAACTCTATTTTGTTTCGTATTTATACGCAGTTGCTCGTTCTAAATTACTCGTTTTTGCCCTTTGTACCTAGTCCCTAGTGCTTAGTGCCTAGTTATGATTCCACTGCGTATTTTGCAACACCTACCAGATCGAAGATCAGGAACGCAACTGGGCCTCGAATGCATCAACGACCTTTTGGCTGAGGTCCGTGTGGATCTCGTTTACTTCCAGGTCGGTTAGGCTGCGTTCTTCGGACCTGTAGGTTATGCGAAAGGCCAGACTCTTCCTGTCTTTCGCTACCTGGGTGCCACGATATTGATCGAATAAGGTTATGTTTTCAGCATATTGCGGGCGATGTTCTTCCAGATAGTCAAGCAGATCCTGAGCGGCCACCGAATTAGAGACCACAATGGCCAGGTCGCGATTAACCGCGGGGAATCTTGGCAGGGGCTGGAACTTTTTCACTGAAACCGTTTTTTCCATAAGGAGATCGAAGTCCAGGTCAAAAAGATAAACGGGCCCCTTTAAATCAAAGCTTTCCAATACACCGCGATCAACCTCACCCAGATCCCCAAGATGTAGGTCAGCAGAGTATATTTGGGCAGCGGCCTGAGGATTGAGGTAGGGAGCCGGAGCCTTCTCAGACCAGCGCAGATCTCTAATTCCAAGATTCATAAGCAGGGCTTCAACCGCACCTTTGGCATCGAAGAAATCTACAGATTGACTGGTCTCGTTCCAACCCGGAGGGCGTCGCAAACCGGAAAGCAAACCACAGAGGTTGAACCGCTCTTCGGGTAGTTCGTCCCCTTCCTTGGGAAAAAAGACTTTGCTCAACTCGACAAGTCTGAGATTGAAGTTGTTTTGACGCTGGTTTCTGGCAGCAGTTTCCAACATGTTTGGTACGAGGGAGGTCCGCATTACTGACTGGTCCTCGCTCAAGGGGTTACGCAAAGGAAGCAACTGTCGACGCCGGTCGTCATCTCCTAGTCGAAGCAACTCGATAGCCCGCGGGTTGATAAACGAATAAGATACAATCTCGCAGAAGCCAAGGCTTGCGAGAGTCTCCTTAGTGTACTCTCTGATGACCTGATCTCTCGCCCTTTTAGCCGAGGCCAATCGAGCCACGGGTGAACTACTGGGGATGAGGTCGTATCCGGCCAGCCGGGCCACCTCTTCCATGAGATCAACTTCGCGAGTCAGGTCGGCACGAAAGGAAGGTGGATCTATTACCAAGAGGTCTTCACCAGTAGAACGAACTTTCAGCTGGATTGATTCCAAGTGCTTCGAGATCTCTTCCCGAGAGAGATTCGTCCCGAGAAAACTATTGGTTTTGGAGATGCGTAGCTCTACCGGTTCTAGCTTAATTGGCAGGGGATAGACATCGAGGCGACCACTGGCAAGTTCTCCCCCACTCAGTTCCACCATTAATTGAGCAGTCCGATCCAGTGCAGTAATAACTCCTTCAGGGTCCACTCCACGCTCGAAGCGATAAGAGGATTCAGTGCTTAATCCAAGGGTTTTAGCGGTGCGCCTCGTCCCGGTGGGCTGAAAATATGCGCTCTCAATTAGAACCGTCTTGGTCTCAGGGGTTATCTCCGAGTTGAGGCCGCCCATAATGCCGGCCAAGGCCACGCCGCGACTGGCGTCGC
>JASFKF010000219.1:0-4544 GCA_050118775.1 Syntrophobacterales bacterium | reverse complement strand
AGGAGGGAACCGTAGACTCCAAAGAAATTGAAAGACTGGAACGGCTCATTAAGGAACAACAGCAACAGTTGCAATCTTTGCAGAAACAAGTTGACCAACTAAAACAAACAGCCTCCGACGCCCAAACCCAGGCCAATGAAGCAAAATCTGAGGCAAACTTGGCGAAAACAGCGGTTCAGACTAAAATCGGAGAATTGGATGTATCGCGCAATACTGTCTACTCTACTCCAGGAAAGGTTAGACTCGCCATCTCAGGGCAGGTTCACCGAGCGGTGAACCTCGCCGATGACGGCAAAAACACCAAAGCTTACTATGTCGACAGCGATGCCAGTAACAGTCGGGTTCGCTTTGTGGGCACTGCCAAAGCAACCGACGACTTGACCATGGGCTCGATAATTGAAGTGGCAATTGCTCCGAATGAATCCTCGGAGGTCAGCCAGGGTAACGAAGAGAGCGGCGATTTTTTCGACCAGCGCTGGGCGGAAATCTCAGTTGACAGCAAGCGCTTCGGCAAAATCTCTGCTGGCAAGGGGAGCACCGCCTCCGACAACAGCGCCGAGATCGATCTGTCCAAAACCGATGTGGTACAATACGCCAGCGTCGCGGACATTGCTGGGGGCCTCTTGTTCCGGCAAAGCAACGGTGACGATCTTACAAATGTCAGCGTCTCTGATGCTTACCAAGACTTGGACGGTTTGGGGCGGAAGAGCAGGGTGCGCTACGACACGCCCGCTTTCTATGGCTTCCACTTAGCCACCTCCCTGGTGAGTGATCAACGCTATGATGCTTCTTTGTGGTGGGGAGGACAAGGCTACGGTTTTAAAGCCGCCGGTGCCGTGGCTGTCGCTTATCCCAAGGCAGACGATACCGACTTACAATACGACGGCTCCTTCTCACTATTACATGAGGACACCGGATTGAATTTCACCCTTTCCTTTGGTTTGCAGGAGCGTGACAACCAGGGGGACGCAAGAAACTTTTACGCCAAGGCTGGCTGGTTGACGAGATTTTTTTCCTTGGGCGAAACAGCTTTCGGCGTCGATTGCACTCGATCAGTCAATCTGCCCACGGGGAGGGACGACGGCTATTCGGTGGGTGTGGCGGCGGTCCAGCAATTCGAGGATTACGGCACTGAGCTTTATTTGCAGTATCGCCTTTACTCCCTGGATCGGGATGTCGAGCCCAATGTCCAGGACATCAACGTGGGAACCATCGGGGCGAGGGTGAAGTTTTGATGAATCTTAATCACACAATGAGACGAAGAGTATCATGGATCGGTCCACTGCTGGCCGCATTGTTGTTCATTACCGGGTGCGCCGAAATCAAGCCTTACGAACCCCGTAATAATCGGGAAGAAGGACCGGAGAAGGGCCTCTTCACCGGGTCAGAGGGCGAGTTCGTCATCTTGAGAAAGGCAGACGAGCCACAGAAGGGCAGCGAAGTTAGGAAAAGTCCAAATGAAAAGGAAAGTGCTGCCCAACCGGAGGTCGGCAGCGATCAAAGAGGAAACGTCGACAAGTCCGCCGGGGACACACCGTGACCTTTGTGTTGTTTAAAAACGTTGCGGGACCACTAGCATCGGAGTAGTAAGGCGAAGACATGGGCGAACTCATCCTTAATATGTCTTCCCATACCGCAGACGTTTTCAGTATCTGCTATTGATATTAACTTTAATTAAGTAAGAAAAACTTTCGTTACTATTCTCATATCTTCAATGTCAACCCAGTCTATCTAACAAGACCAAATTGTTCGGATTAGGATCTCAGGTCTTGATCTTTAGAGAAACGATCTCCTTGCCCTATGCCCTATGCTCTAGGCCTATTGCACTCGAAATGGAGCACCATCAGGTCCAAGTTTTATTCCTTCAATTAGTATGGTGACTTCGACCTCATCTCCTACGGCGCTGCCGCCCTTTTTTGGATCAAGACCGTAGTTTATCCCGTAGTCGCTCCGCTTGAGCACGGTTGTGGCCTCGAACCCACTTCGATAACCACCCCATGGATCTGGACCGAAGCCGAGGATTTCGAATGGCAGCTTTACTGGACGTGTCACCCCGTGCATTGTCAGTTCACCTGACATGACCCCTTCGTTCTCGCCCGTAACTTCCACCCCGGTACTGACAAAACGCATAATCGGATATTTATCCACGTAAAAGAAGTCCTTGGAGCGCAAATGACTGTCTCGTTTTTCATGGTTGGTGTCTATGCTATACACATTGATGGTGGCATCCACTCGAGACGCTTCTAGATTACCTTTATCGAGCCAGATAGTTCCGTTTAGGTCAGAAAAAGTCCCCGACACTTTGGAGAACAGGTGGCGAATCTTAAAATTGGCCATGCTGTGAACCTTGTCAATCATATAAGTCTCCACTTCTGCCAGGACTGTTAGAGGCAGAAGGAGTCCAATAGCTCCGGCTATCAACACCGCAAAGTATAGAATTCTACGGTAGCTCATGATTCAACCTCCATGAGAATTTGGAGTAGTGGAGTACGGGAGTAATGGAGTAATGGGAACTAAAAGGACTAATACCTCTTAACCAAAACTCCAATATTCCAATACTCCAACACTCCAAGCCTTTAATATGGAATCGTATCTCCGGTCACGGAGATGAATTCTCCCGTGTTTGAAAGAGAAATCATTTCTATTATCTGAAAAATCTTTCTAGCAGATTCCGCAACTGTCATTGGAGCAGCTGGACCACCCATGTCTGTTCTGACCCAACCAGGGTGCACCATCACAACAGCAATACCATCCTTTTTGTACTCAATCGCTTGATTTCTGGTCAGCATATTCAATGCAGCCTTTGATACTCGGTAAGAAGTCATTCCGCCGTCGGAAAGTTGGATAGAACCCATCCTAGAACTCATGTTTATGATCTTCTTCTCCTTCCCCTTTTGGAGTAAGGGGTAGAGGGCCTGTGAAGTCATAAGGGGACCGCCGACGTTGACCTCCAAACTCCGAGCCACGTCTTGCCAATCTAGCTCGTTGAACTGAGCAGATTCGTTTATTTTTACCCCCGCACTGTTCACTAGGATATCTAGGTGGCCTAATTGATTATTTATTCGCTCATAAAGATGCTGCAAGTCGTCTTCAATGGTCACGTCCACCTTGACGGGGAGTATATTCCCATGCTTCTCGGCCTCAACCAATAACTGCCTTGATCTGTTCTCATCCCGATAACCTGCCGCCACCTTGCAGCCATGTTGCACCATCTCTAAGGTGAGACCAAAACCAATTCCCCGATTTGCACCACTTACAAATGCGACTCTTGCTTCATTTTCCATAGTTTTTCCCTCAGTCATTCACAATCTTTTCAGCAATGACGAGTAAATATGTTCAATATAGGAACGACTTTTATCCATTACAAGAGTAAGGGTGATCCACATCATTAACGGATGACAACCTTTAGCCAGGAATGTATTATTCTGTGGCTTTCTTTGCCTGGCTTCCCAAAAAGTATTCAGGCCAGACATGCCGCCCTTGTGGGTGGCAAGATAAAGCTATAGCTATCGCAGTGTGAGCTTCCAAATCCCCCCCTAACCCCCCTTTATCAAAGGGGGGGATTCTTCGGAATCGCTTCAAAATATCCCCCTTTCGTAAAGGGGGATAAAGGGGGATTTCAACTTATCATCAGAGTCGATATGCGACAGACCTCATTATATGCTCTCATGGCTACTCACGTCATTCTGGCCTCAGGAACCTATGTTTTTGCTAAGGCAGCGGCAGTTGGATTTCCTGATGCAGAAACCTTGGTCCTCGCCCGGGCCTTGGGTGCTGCCTTACTTCTCCTATTACTTACTGGCTGGGTGATCCCCAAACCGCGGTTCAATTCAAAAGAATGGCTCCGCATACTAGGATTCGGTATTCTTCTTGTGCCCCTGAACCAATACTTGTTCCTCCGAGGCCTCGTGCATACAGTACCCAGTCACCCAGCCCTTTTCTACGCCTTGACTCCACTTGGGGTAATGATTCTTGCCAGTGGATTGAGCAAAAAAATGGTGCCAAAAAGAAAAGTCTTTGGGGTGCTTCTGGCACTGGTAGGCGTCTGCATCATTCTTCGCCCCTGGGAAGCAGGTGAGGCCATAAAGGAACTTCGCTTGGGCGATTTATGGGTTTTGGCCGCCATGCTCGCTTGGGTTGCCTACACCGTCTTGGCTGGTCGCACCTGTCAAAATCATGATCCGCGAGTTGTAACTGCATGGAGTCTTATCCTTGGCGCAATTGTCATGACGCCCATCGGTGGGTATTCCCTCCTGACCACGGATTACGGGATAATCCCGCCGGCCGCTTGGGCAGGACTGGCCTATATGATCGTCCTGACCAGCGTGACCATGATACTGGTTTGGAATGTGTTGCTCCGCTATCTCGGACCGGTAGAGGTGGCAATCTGCACCAACGCCCAACCACCAACTACAGCCGCACTCTCAGCTCTGATGGCTGCTGTAGGGTTGCTTTCCAGCGAGCAAGATCTAGGACTGCTCTTTTGGCTGGGAATGATAACCATTTTAAGCGGCGTTGTTCTGGTGCAGACGGAGCACAGAGCA